>JAZNLP010000037.1:0-5779 GCA_045579165.1 Faecousia sp. | reverse complement strand
GCGGCAGGCTTGCCGGTCGCCTCTGCCCGCTCCAGCGCCGGCGCTACCACCTGACGGCAGGTAATGTCCACATTGGCCTTTTTCATCAGCAGCTCCAGCTTGCGGACCACCTCATCGGCACACTTGCCCTGCTTCTGCTCGCACAAAGCGGCATAGTACCGACGGACAATCTCCTGCCGGGAGGCTTCTTTGGCTGCTTCATCGTCAACGATGCAGTTGCCCACCATGTTGACGCCCATATCCGTGGGAGATTTATAAGGACACTCCCCTAAGATCCGCTCAAACATCGCCACCAGCACCGGGAATGCTTCCACATCCCGGTTATAGTTGACCGTAGTGACACCGTAGGCATCCAGATGGAAGGGGTCGATCATATTCACATCGTTTAGGTCTGCCGTGGCCGCTTCGTATGCCAGGTTCACCGGGTGGTTCAGCGGCAGATTCCAGATGGGGAAGGTCTCAAATTTCGCATAACCCGCCCGGACGCCCCGCTCATGGTCATGATACAGCTGGCTCATACAGGTAGCCAGCTTGCCGCTGCCGGGACCGGGAGCGGTGACCACCACCAGAGAACGGGTAGTCTCAATATATTCGTTGCGGCCGTAACCCTCGGGGCTGACGATATGAGCAATATCCGAAGGATACCCGGGGATATCATAATGGCGGTAGACCCGCAGGCCCATGCCCTCCAGCCGGGACTGGAACGCCTTGGCGGCAGTCTGGCCGTTATAGCGGGTCAGCACCACGCTGGAAACATACAGGCCAAACCCCCGGAAAATGTCGATCAGCCGGATCACATCCCGGTCATAGGTAATCCCCAGATCGCCCCGGATCTTATTCTTTTCAATATCCGCGGCATTGATGGCGATGACCATCTCCACCTGCTCCTTCAGCTGCAGCAGCATCCGCAGCTTGCTGTCCGGCTGAAAACCGGGAAGCACCCGGGCGGCATGGTTATCGTCATACAGCTTGCCGCCAAACTCCAGATAGAGCTTGCCGCCGAAGCTGCTCAGCCGCTGGCGAATATGCTCAGACTGGGTCTGCAGATATTTATCGTTATCAAAGGCCATATTTCCCATGGGAATCACCTCTCTTTTTATCCTACCTGCTTATTGTACTCCATCCGTTTGGAAATAGCAAGCGGTTTTGGGAAGGAAATTCTCCCTTTCCCGGCAGGAAGTCCGGGCTTTTGCGCTTGTTTTGTCAAATCAGGTATGATACAATGATTTTATACTTTTATGGAGGTGTTTTTCATGGAATTTCGTGTAAATCATCCGATCCTGTTTATCATGGCTGGTATTCTTGTAGCTGTGGTGCTTGCCCAGTCTGTGTACTTTCTGGTAAAGGCGCTTCGTCGCAGCCGCCAGCTGGGCATGGATCAAGCGAAGATCAAAAAGACCATCAAAACCGCTGCGATCTTCACCGTTGCCCCGGCAGTTGCCATTGTGATCAGTGTCATGACCCTGAGCCAGACCCTGGGTCTGCCCCTGCCCTGGCTGCGGCTGAGTGTGGTTGGCTCTATGAGCTACGAAACGGTAGCCGCCAGCAATGCCTTGGAGGCGATGGGTCAGTCTCTTGGCTCCGGTGCGGCGCTGAATGCCCAGCAGTATGTCAATGTCCTGCTGGTCATGACCATTTCCATTATGCTGGGCATCTGGCTGGTGCCTGCCATCGGCAAAAAGCTCCAGACCGGCATGGTAAATCTGGGTAAGCGGGATGCCAAATGGGCAGACATCTTCTCCAACGCCCTATTTATCGGTATGATCTCCGCCTTTTTGGGCTTTGTTTTCTGCGATGTGTGCCGGCTTTGGGATGCTGACGCCCGGTTCATCACCGAAACCGTGGTAGAAAACGGTGTGGAAGTAGAAAAACAGATCCCTGTCACCGCCACCTCCGGTCTTGTCCCGGTGCTGGTGCTGCTGGTCTCTGCTTTGGTGATGGCCGCCTGCGGCCTGCTGATGAAAAAGCCCAAGCTGAAATGGCTCAGCGAATACGCCCTGCCCATCTCCCTTGTGGCAGGTATGGCTGCGGCGATCCCCATCACCGCATGGCTGGGTTAAGGAGGGAATGACCATGAAAAAGAACATGAACTACATGGACAGCGTCCACAGAGACGGACGGATCTGGAATTTGTGCGTTATGGTATTGCTGCTGGCTTTCCCCGTGGCAGTCGCCATTTTGTTCGGCGTTTCTCCTGACTGGACAGCCCTGGGTCTGGGTCTGGTGGCTACCGCCCCTATGTACTGGGCAGTTGGCGCTATTGAGACCGTTACTTATGTGCCCATGCTGGGCGCCGGCGGCTCTTACTTAAGCTTTGTCACCGGTAATATTTCCAATTTGAAGCTTCCCTGCGCGCTGAATGCTCTGGAGCAGAACGAGGTCAGCGCAACTTCTGAAGAGGGCGAGGTCATTTCCACCATCGCCATCGCCACCTCCAGCATCGTCACCACGGTGATTATCGTCATTGGCGTTATCTGCATCGTACCTCTGACACCCATCCTCAGCGCCCCGGTGCTGCAGCCTGCTTTCGCGCAGATTCTGCCGGCTCTGTTCGGTGGACTGGGCGTTGCCTTCATCAGCAAGAACTGGAAGCTGGCTCTGGCGCCCATCGCGCTGATGCTGGTGCTGTTTATCTTCATCCCTGCTCTGGATTCCGGAACGGTGGGTATCATGGTGCCGGTCAGCGCTCTGTTCACCATCGGCACCGGCCGCATCCTCTATAAGAGAGGTGTTTTGTAATGCTGGCGCTTTACATTATCTTAGGGATCATCGCCCTGTTTCTTGCCGTGATCCTGCTTAGAACCGCCATGTTCCGCCCCAAGACGCAAGCCGTAACGGATTGCCCCCCGGTGAGCTTTGACAGCGATGCCGCGGTGGAAAGCCTTGCCCAGCTGGTGCGGTGCAAGACCATTTCCTACAACGATCCTGCCCAGGAAGATGACGCCGAGTTCCAAAAGCTCATCGCCCTTCTTCCCAGCCTGTACCCTAAGGTGTTTGACATTTGCTCCTGCCAGCAGCTGCCTGACCGGGCGCTGCTGCTGCGCTGGCCCGGCAAGTCCGACAAGTCCCCCTCTGTCATGATGGCGCACTACGATGTGGTGCCCGTGGACGAAGACGCATGGGAAAAGCCGCCCTTTGCCGGCATCCTTGAGGACGGTGTCCTCTGGGGTCGTGGCACGCTGGACACCAAGGTCACCATGAACGCCGCCCTCAGCGCCGCAAATCATCTGATCGGCCAAGGCTACCGCCCGGAAAACGACATTTATTTTGCATTCTCCGGCGGCGAGGAGATCAACGGCAAGGGCGCTGTGAATATCGTTAACTATTTTGCTGAGCACGGCATCACCCCCGCTCTGGTGGTGGACGAAGGCGGCGCGGTGGTGGAAAATGTGTTCCCCGGCGTAAAAGTGCCCTGCGGCCTCATCGGCATTGCGGAAAAGGGCATGATTAACGCCCAGTACCGCACAGTATCTTCCGGCGGCCATGCTTCCGCTCCCAAGCCCCACACCCCGGTGGGTATTCTGGCGAAGGCCTGCACCCGGATCGAAAATCACCCCTTCCCCGCCCATATTGACGGCCCGGCAGCAAAAATGTTCGATACCCTGGGCCGCCACTCCACGCTTTTGTACCGGATAATCTTCGCAAACCTCTGGTGCTTCGGCTGGGTCATCGACCTGCTGGGACGGCTTTCCGGCGGAGAAATGAACGCGCTGGTGCGGACTACCGCCGCTTTCACCCAGATGGAGGGCAGCTCTGCCCGGAATGTGATCCCCCCGGAGGCGAAACTGGTCTGCAATATGCGGCTGAACCCCAAGGATTCTGTCCAGTCTGCCCTGGGCTATCTGCGTAAGACCGTAAACGATCCCACTGTGGAGATCACCGCCTTGGAATCCTGCGAGCCCAGCCCCGTATCGGAAGTAAACTGCCCCGCCTGGGAAAAAGTCTCTTCCGCCGTCGCCCAAACCTGGAAGGGCTGCATCGTTTCTCCCTATCTGATGGTGCAGTGCTCCGACTCCCGGCATTACCGGGACATTTCCAACCATGTCTACCGCTTTTCCGCCATGGATCTGACCGCCCAGGAGCGAGCCTCCATTCACGGCCACAACGAGAAGATCCGGCTGGAGACCATCTGCCGCAGCGTGGAATTTTATATCCGTTTACTCAGTCAGTGCTGAGGGCGCGGTTTTGAGGTAATTTTATGCTAAAGCATTTTATCGGTGACAGGGCCTTTTATAAGCGGGCAGCTGTCATCGCCCTTCCCATAATCATTCAGAACAGCGTCACCCAGTTCGTTTCCCTGCTGGATAATATCATGGTGGGTCAGACCGGCACGCTGGCCATGAGCGGCGTGTCCATCGCCAACCAGCTGATGTTTATCTACAGCCTGTGTCTGTTTGGCGCCAGCGCCGGCGCAGGCATCTTCGTGTCTCAGTTTCACGGCTCGGGAAATGAGAATGGCATCCGCCACGCTTTCCGGTATAAGCTGCTGGTCTGCACAGCGCTGGCAGGCCTTGGTATCGGCATTTTCCTGCTGTTTGGCCCGCAGCTGATCGGTCTGTATCTGCAAGGCGAGGGAGACCCCCGGGACGCCGCAGAAACACTTCAGCACGGTCTGAGCTATCTGCACATCATGCTCTTTGGTCTGATCCCCTTTGCCATCAGCACCGCTTACTGCGGCACGCTTCGGGAAACCGGCAACACCACCCTGCCTATGGTCACCAGCATCATCGCCGTGTTTGTGAACCTGATCTTAAACTATGTTCTGATCTACGGTCATTTCGGCGCGCCGGCTATGGGTATCCGGGGCGCGGCGCTGGCAACCGTGATCTCCCGGTTTGTGGAGCTAATCATCGTGGTGGGCTTTCCGCATATTTTCAGCGGAAGATTCCCCTTTGTCCGGGGTCTTTACCGGTCTTTGTATATCCCCGGCAAGCTGATATGGGACATAACCCGAAAGGGTATGCCGCTGCTTGCCAACGAATTTCTGTTCGCCTTGGGTACTGCCCTGGTAAACCAGAGCTACTCCCTGTGCGGTCTGGATGTGATGCCGGCGATCAACATCTGCAACACCATCTACACCCTCATGAGTGTTGTGTTTGTTGCCATCGGTGTTTCTGTTGGCATCATCACCGGACAAATGATGGGCGCAGGCGAGCAAAAAAGCGCCATCCAGCAATGCTTTCGGAGACTTACTTTCCTTGCGGTGGCTGCGTCTTCGGCGCTTGCGTTGGTGCTGATCGCCCTGTCGGGCCTGTTTCCCCGGATCTACAACACATCGGATTCGGTGCGCGCCATCGCTACCCAGCTGATCTGCATCAGCGCCTGCTCCATGCCCCTGAGCGCCTATGTCCACGCGGCTTACTTTGCCATGCGTGCCGGCGGCAAGACCTTTGTGACCTTGCTGTTTGACAGCGGCTTTGTGTGGCTGGGAAGTCTTGCGCTGGCCAGCTGCCTGTGCAGATTTACCGCCTTGCCCATCGCTGTGATCTATGCCTGCGTTCTGAGTTTGGAGCTGGCAAAATCCCTGGTGGGATATCTGATGATCCGCCATGGCGGCTGGATCCAAGACTTAACGAAACTATCATAAAAAGCCAAATTAATACGGCGTCATCGCGAACCAGCCCTCAGGCTGGTGTGGCGATCCCGTAAGCAGAAGAAAAACCTGCTGTTATGGCAGTAAACAGGGAGATTGCCACGCCAGTGTGCGCACTGGCTCGCAATGACGAATTTTATGGCACACTGAAAAACATGACCGCCTTTCGGCGGTCATGTTTTTTGT
>JAZNLP010000036.1:0-5391 GCA_045579165.1 Faecousia sp. | reverse complement strand
CAACTCCTTGGCTCACAGAACGACATGGCTACGATCCGACTTGTTTACACAAAAGGGATGATTTGCTCCTTTGTTACATAAGCTAAAAGAGCCTGTGTGAAAGGAGTGGACCTATGGAAAACAGCAAATGGAAACGGCTGAAAGCGCTGGCGGAGAGGCTTCGGGATATGCAGATCCCCACCCATGCCGCCAATGCGGGATATTTTATCGTGCTGTCTGTTTTTCCGGCGCTGGTGCTGATCTTAAGCGTCCTGCGCTATACGAGCCTCGATACCCGGGATCTGATGAAGCTGCTCAGCGGCTTTCTGCCGGAAGCGCTGCTTCCCTCGGCAGAGCGGTTCGTTATCAGCACCTATGCCCATACCTCAACCGCGGTGGTCTCTGTTTCCGCGGTGAGCGCTCTCTGGTCAGCCAGCCGGGGGGTCTACGGGCTGCTCACGGGGCTGAACACCATCTATGGACTTCGGGAGGACCGGGGATATCTGTATACCCGGCTGATGAGCCTAATATATACCCTGCTGTTCGGGGCGGTGCTGGTGCTGACGCTGGTGCTGAATCTGTTTGGCGAGACTTTGGTGCAGACCCTTTCTTATATGGATTCGCCTGTTGCCCGGTTTTTTTCGGAAATGGTGGATCTGCGGTTTTTGCTGATGCTGCTGCTTCAGACGGGACTGTTTACCGCCATGTTTATGGGACTTCCCAACAGGAAGAACAGCTTTCGGGAGAGTCTCCCCGGGGCGGTGCTGGCGAGCCTTGGCTGGCTGGGGTTCACGGCGCTGTTTTCATGGTATGTGGTGTACTTTTCCGGCTATTCCAGCGTTTACGGCTCGGTATATGCGGTGGCATTGAGCATGCTGTGGCTGTACTGTGTCCTGAGCATCATCTTTTATGGTGGCGCGCTGAACAAGCTTTTAATGGATCAGCCGGATTGAGAGAAATATGGAAAAACTGTAAAATTTGCGGATGTTTACGGTCTGTTCACAACCGCTTATTAGGATAGAAAAGAGGGGGGGAAGACCATGTTCGGATTTGTAACTGCCAACGCGTCAGAGCTGACAAAAGAAGAAAAGCTGCGGTATCAGCAGGTCTACTGCGGCATTTGCCGGCAGATCCGCAACCGTTCCTCCCAACTGTCCCGGCTGGGTCTGAGCTATGATATGGCTTTTTTGGCGCTGCTGCTGATGAGCCTGTATGAGCCGGAGGAGGAAACGGGCAGCCGCGCCTGCGGCCTGCATCCCATAAAGCCCCGCACTTGGGTAGATAGCGAATATATCGCCTACGCCGCGGATATGAATGTGGCGCTGGCTTATTATAAGGCTGCCGACGACTGGCAGGACGATAAAAAGCTTTCTGCGGCGGTGCTGCGCCGTATTTTCGGCGGGGAGCTGGATGCTATCCGGACGCGGTGGCCCCGGCAATGCCGCGCCATTGAAGATTGCATGGAACAGCTGAGCGCTCTGGAACGGGAGAATTGTCCCAATCCCGACCTGCCTGCCGGCTGCTTTGGGCAGCTGATGGGGGAGCTTTTGGTATACCGGGAGGATCTGTGGTCGCCCCATCTGCGACAGATGGGAATGGCGCTGGGCAGATTTATCTACCTGGCAGATGCAGCCGCGGATTACCGCCGGGACAGAAGAAGGAAAAAGTACAATCCTTTCCTTGCCCAGGGAAATGGGGAGGACCGGGCAGCGTGGGAGCAATATCTGCTGCTGGCCATGGGCCGGTGTACCCAGGCCTTCGAGGTACTGCCTCTGGTGCAGGACAAGCCGCTTTTGGATAATATTCTATACAGCGGCGTATGGGCCAGCTTCAAAAGAAAAAGAAAAGAACAGGAGGAAGACCATGGGTGATCCGTATAAAATCCTGGGCGTCAGCCCCGATGCCAGCGATGAGCAGATCAAGCAGGCTTATCGGCGTCTGGCAAAAAAGTATCACCCGGATCTGAATCCCGGGGACGAGGAAGCTGCCCGGAAAATGCAGCAGATCAACGCGGCATACGAGCAGATCAAAAATCCCGACAAGGCTGCATCCGGCGGACAGAGCGGTTATGAGGAGTACGATCCCTTCCGGGGCGCTTCCGGCAGCGCCGGTGACCGGTATCAGCAGTCTGCCTACCAGTACATCCTCTATGGCCGGTATCAGGAGGCGCTGAATATTCTTGGCAACTCCACCCAGCGAAACGCCCGGTGGTATTACCTCAGCGCCCTTGCCAATGACGGATTGGGTAATCAGGTCACCGCTCTGGAACATATCCGCAAGGCGGTCTCCATGGAGCCGGATAATTATCAGTATCTGTCCGCCCTGGAGCAGATCCAAAACGGCGGCGCGGCCTACCGGCAGCGGGCGGGACAGTTTCGCGGCTTTACCATGGGCGGCAGTCCCTGTACAGGGCTTTGCCTGTGCTATTTTTTGCAGCTGTTCTGCTGCCGGGGACAGTTTTTCTGCTGCTGAGCAAGAGAGTTTGTCATTGCGAGGATGGTGCTCCGCGCAGCGAATCTAAAAACTAAATGATTGCCGGTGGCAATCATACATTGATTCACAGAAGCGACGTGGCAATCTCCTGGTAAAATCTTTCCTATTCACCGCACTTCAGCAAAAAGACCAACTTAGTACCGGGAGATTCCCACGACCCCTTTGGGGTCTCGGAATGACACGGTTAGGTGCTTGACAACCCGCCGGAACGGTGTTATGATATTCCCGACAATTTGATAACCCATTGCGTGGCAGGCCCGGCGAAGAACCGCAGCCTGCTGAACAAGATAACCGGGTGCGAATCCCGGACGGTACCGCCGCTGTATGTGCCGATGGCGCTCTTTTTTGACGAAAGTCAGTCACTGGGGAACTCCCTGGGAAGGCAAAGAGCATCGCAGTTACCCAGAACTGCAAGCACGAGTCAGAAGACCTACGCTTTGGATTCTCCCCTTCTCTGCGTGTTATGGAGAAGTGCGTTTGTCGCAGAAAAACGGCTGCGGCACCAGTATCTGGTGCCGCAGTTTTCGATTTTTAGGAGGTAATTTATGAAAAAGACAAAGATCCGATCCCAAAAAATGCTGTCCTTCCTGCTGGCTATGATGCTGCTTGCAAGCACAGTGCTTCTGACAGCCTGCCGCAGCGAACCCTTGGTCATTAAGGATTCCGATACCTATATCGTGGTCAAGACCACTCAGGAAGCGATAGGCGACAATGCTGACATGGTACTCATCGACTACATGAAGACCCTGAAAGAAAAAGGCCAGCTGGAATTTGAAATTGCCAACGGCATGATCACTTCCATCAACGGCATCGACAACCCTGCGGATTTCAGCAGCTGCTGGATGCTCTATACCAGCGACGAAGCCAATTCCAACGCAGGCTGGGGCACTGTAGAATACCAGGGCAAGGAATACGGCTCTGCGGTTTCCGGCGCGGAAGTGCTGAAGGTGAAACCGGATCAGCTGTATATTTGGGTGTTCAAATCCTTTTGATCCATGAATAAGACAAAATTTGTTGTCCGCGTGGCCATGTGCGTTGCGATGCTCATCGGCGGTCAGCTGGCACTGAGCAGCATATCCGGTGTGGAGATCGTGACGGTGATGATGCTCTGTTTCTGCTATTGCTACGGAATTCGGCACGGCATCGCCATCGCAACGGTGTTTTCCCTGCTTCGGTGTTTCGTTTTTGGATTTCAGATCAATGTGATTTTGCTGTATCTGATCTATTATAACCTGTTCGCAGTTTTCTTTGGCTGGCTGGGAGGGCGTTTTTCTGGGGAAACGACCTCCATCAGAACCATCACAGTGGTGGCAGCCGCCGCGGTGTTTACCCTTTGTTTTACACTGCTGGACGATATTCTGACGCCACTGATCTATGGCTTTCACCGGGATGCGGCTATGGCGTATTTCCTAAATTCGCTGTACGCCCTGATCCCCCAGACAGCCTGCGCCATGGTAACGGTTATGGTATGTTTTCAACCGCTGACCAAGGTGATCAAAAAAATCAACTTCTAAAAAAGAGGGAAGCTTAGCTTCCCTCTTTTTTATACTTCCTTATACATGCCGCAGGCATCATCCTTGCGGACGGTTTCTGCAACCTGCAGCACTTCCACGGTTACGGTGCGCTGACCCAGAGATATCTCGATCCGGTCTCCCACCTTTACATCGTAGCTTGCTTTTACCACGCGGCCGTTAACACTGATGCGGCCGTTGTCGCAGGCTTCGTTTGCCACGGTGCGGCGTTTGATCAGCCGGGATACCTTCAGATACTTGTCAAGGCGCATGGATTAACCCTTGACCCGATCCTTCAGGTTCTTGCTGGCCTTGAAAGCAGGCACGCGGGTAGCGGGGATCTGCACAGCCTCGCGGGTGATGGGGTTGCGGCCCATACGGGCTTCCCGGTTACGCACCTCGAAGATGCCGAAGCCGGACAGCTGGACACGCTCACCCTTGGCGAGCTCCTTGATCATGATGTCCACCAGGGCGTTGAGGACCCGCTCGGAATCCTTCTTGGTGACACCGGAGGCCTGTGCGATTGCGGAAGTCAGTTCGGTTTTGTTCATTGTTCTCTCTCCTTATAAATGTAGAATTTTCGCTATTTTGTCACCCTTGGGCAGCAGTAAGCAATCCTCTCGGGTGATAGCTTTGAGTTTAATGGCGGCGATGCCATAGACCGCCACACCGACCAGCACCGGAACGGCGCAGCCGATCAGCCGGTTCATGTTCTCGCCCAGAACCTGCCCAAGTCCCCACCAGGTGCCGTATACCGCAGCGCCCATAATGGCAGCTGCCAGCACGGGCCGCCAGAGACATTTGAAAATGGCAGGGGGATGGCGGAATACCCGCTTCATGGAAATGAGGTTCAGCACGGTGATGGTGATATAGCACACCAATGTGCCAATGGGTGTGCCCACAATGCCAATGTGGGGATTTCCGGTGAGGATATAGATGACCACTAGCTTCAAAACGCCGCCGATGAACATATTGATCACCGGCAAGGTCACATTTCCGTGCGCCTGCATAATGGCGTTGGTCAGCAGTACGATGGCGTTGAACACGATGCATACGCCAAGGACAGACAGCAGGCTGGTAGACAGCGCCAGCTCCTGTCCGGAGTAGCCGCCCAGCAGGGCGGTAACGGGG
Organism: Faecousia sp.; assembly: GCA_045579165.1. Classification (GTDB taxonomy): domain Bacteria; phylum Bacillota; class Clostridia; order Oscillospirales; family Oscillospiraceae; genus Faecousia. The sequence goes on along the minus strand of JAZNLP010000036.1, from coordinate 277 downwards.
TTTGCAAGCAAGGAAAGACCCACGGCGCAGGGCAGGGAAATGAGTCCCGTGATCCGGATGCCGGATTCTTCGGTGGCCTTGACTGCGACGGCTTCATCCCGGGTCAGCAGCGCCGTAATGGCGGGGATGATACTGATGCTGATGGGGGTAATGAAGGCGCAGGGCATATTGAAGATGGTCTGGGTCATGTTGTAAATGCCCTTCATGGTGTCCGCCTGGCTCTGGGTGTAGCCCAGAGTGTTTAAGAGCTGACTCATGTAGACCTTGGTTTCCAGCA
>JAZNLP010000035.1:0-3582 GCA_045579165.1 Faecousia sp. | reverse complement strand
CTGACCGGAGCCATCGTGATTGTAGTAGAGGGATTTTTTCCGGGTACGGGGGTTGTCGAACCGGTTCATGTAATTGACAAAATGGGAGAAAATGATCTCCCTGTCCTGCAGATCTTCCATCCATTCCGGCTTCCACTCCAGGGAGATAAAGCCGTCATAGTTGATAGAAGACAGGGCCCGCATCATTTCTTCTACGGGCATAGTGCCCTCGCCGATGAGATTGTAGGTGTTCTGATCATCAGAATCCCGCAGATGCACATGTTTAACATAGGTACCCAGATTCTTGATGGTAGTATCCGCAGTCTCATTGAAGTCCCGGTAGGGATGATGCATATCCCAAAGGGCACCCAGCCAGTCGCTGGCAAAGCTCTCCAGCATGGAGCGCAGGCGGGCAGTATCGGCATAAATACCGCTGGTCTTAAGAAGCAGACTGACCCCCTGTGCCTCTGCCTCTTCTGCCAAAACCGCAAGATTTTCCCGCACAAGTTCTTCCCTGTCCTGCAAGGCGCAGGCTGCCACATAGCTTACCCGCATATCCCGGGCAAGGCGCAGCATTTTTTTGAGGGTCTCAATACAATCCGGGTCTGCAGAAATATCAACGGAGGTATCCAAGCATGGGATGGACAGCTTCATGTTCCGTATTTGCCGGACAGTAGCCGCCACCTTATGGGCATGGAAAGGACCGCCCCGGTCTGTCATTTCCGGGAATTTGAACAGGTTATACACCTCAATGCCGGAAAACTTCATATCCACAGCGGCATCGATCAGCTCTTCCCAGCTTAGATCGCCCCAGCCGCGGGTGGAAAAGGAGAGGTTCATACACTTTCCTCCTCATAGACGATTTTATTCAGCGCGTTGATATATGCCCGGATACTGGCACCCACGATATCCGTGGAGATGCCTCTGCCGGAATAGACCTTGCCGCCGGAGCGAAGCTTGACCACCGTCTGGCCCATGGCCTCCCGACCCTCGGTAACAGCCTGGATCTGGAAATCGTCCAGCTCGTAATGCTGGCCGGTGATCTGCTCCACCGCCACAAAGGCCGCATCGATAGGACCGTCACCTATGGACGCACCCTCCAGCACCTTATCCAGCTTGTGCAGCTTCAGATGGGCTGTGGCGGAAATGGTGTTTCCGGAGGTCACCACATAGCTGTCCAGCTTATAGGTAGGCGGCACCTGCATGGCAGCGGAGGCAACGATGGCATCCAGCTCCTTGGCGCTGACCTTTTCTTTCTTCTCGGCAATAGCACGGAAGGCCTCGTAAACCTTCGCACCGTCCTCTTCGGACAGATCATAGCCCAGCCGCTCTGCCACCTTCATCACAGCGCTGATATCGTCGTGTCCCGTCAGATAAATGTCTCCGTTCTCTTCCTGCATACTGCTATCATAAGAAGCGTTCTTACTGCCGCCGCTCTGGCACATCCAGGCGATCTGGGAGGTGATCCGCTTCATTTGGGTAGTCTGGATCGGGCAATAAAGACCGAAGCAGTCTCCTTTGGCGCTGAGCACCTTGGCAATATTGGGCAGCGACACCGCATCAACCCGGTAGGCAGCAGCCTTCACTTCCCCTGCACCGGCAAGAACCGCCGCAACAGCGCAGGAATCCGCCATAGAAAGGTTGTCGGCGCAGGATACGCCCAGGCACACATCCTTCAGCACAGGAATCTCCCCGTACAGCCGGGTGATAAATGCAGAAAAATCGTTGGGAAGCATCGTGCCGGCAGTATCGCAGACTGTCACAGTCTTAGCGCCGGCTTCGATAGCGGCGCAGATAGCTTGGCGCAGAAAATCCGGATCGCTTCTGGTGGCATCGTCCGCCACAAATTCCACATCGTCACATAAGGCGCAGCAAGCAGCCACCGTCTGACTGATAGCCGGCAGCATGCTCTCGGGCTTCTTGTGATACAGATACTCCATCTGCACAGAGCTGACCGGGGCACAAACCTGCAGTCTGGGATGCTTTGCTTCCTTCAGCGCGTTCCAGGTCAGCTGTACGCTTTCCTCATTCAGAGCCACAGGAACTGCCACAATGCTGTTTTTCACAGCCATGGCGATAGACTTTGTCCGCAGGCTGTCGATCTTCCCCTTTGCCAGAGGCTCCAATTCAATGACAGATACCCCCAGCCGGTCCAAGAGCTTACTTAGCTCGATCTTTTCCTTGAAGGACAGAGAAAACGCTCCCGCCTGCTTCATTGTCATATCGCTGATCTTGATCTGTTTCATAATTTTCGCACTCCTTGGCTGAAAAAAATAAGTCCCTGAGGTCACTGACCTCAGGGACGAATTACATTCGCGGTACCACCCTGATTATTTCCCCCATAGGAGAAATCCCTTCAGACTTCCAACAAAGTCCTATCCCGTAACGGGGGCAACCGGGTTCCATTAGTGACCCAAAGGCGTTCACAGAACCAACTCAGGAACCAGATCATACAATTCTTTCGCACCGGCTCACACCAACCGCCGGCTCTCTGGAGCTTCCGAACTGTACGAGATTTCCGTCATAGTCTTTTCCTTATTTGTTGTGCATATTTAATCACAAATGGTTTCATTTGTCAACCCTGAGGCGAGAAAAAAGCGATCTTTGATATTTCTCACAAAAACAGCCCCAAAAATCCGCGATTCTTTGTAGGGAAAACATTTGACTTTTTCCTGTGGACATGATAAACTGTCTACAATATAAAAAGAAAAAGGCTTTGACGAAGACGGTCAGACAGAAAAACCCCCAGAGAGTCGGTGGCTGGTGTAAACCGACGGTTTTAAGTCTAAGTACCCATCCCTTCCGAGCCGGAGGACCGAACAGCTGTGCCCAGTAGGCTTCTCCCGTCAGCCCGCGTTAAGGGATAGGACTTTGTTGGAAGTCTGAAGCGGCAGTCCTATGGCTGCAATTTGAGTGGTACCGCGGGTAAAAGTTACTCGTCTCAAGAAAATTCTTGAGACGGGTTTTTGTTTTTCAGAAAGGAAGGATTACAATGACGAACCAATCGGCAGCTACCAATCAGTTAATGGATGTGGCTCTGCGAATTCGGGAAATGCGCCAGATCGTTGGCTACAGCATTGCCGAAATGGCAGAGAAAACTGAAGTTTCCCCCCAGCTGTATATGGAATACGAAGCGGGTTCGGCAGACCTTCCCTTTACCTTCATGCACAAGTGCGCCAAGGCATTTGGTCTGGAGCTGACGGAGCTGTTGGAAGGTCACAGCGCCAAGCTCTCCGGCTACACCGTTACCCGTAAGGGCATGGGCATGGTCACCGCCAGCGAGGATGGCATCACCATTCAGGACATGGCAGCCATGTTCCGCCAGAAGCTGGCTACCCCCTACTGGGTCACCTACCAGTATTCTGAGGAACTGCAGAATCAACCCATCCACACCACCACCCATGACGGTCAGGAATTTAACCTGGTCATCAAGGGCGCTATGCGGATCAAGGTCGGCGACCATGAGGAGCTGCTGCGGGAAGGCGACAGCATCTTTTACAAATCCTCCACCCCTCACGGCATGATTGCCATCGACGGTGCTGACTGCGTGTTCCTGTCCATGATCATGGCCAGCGACAAGCGGGACAGCGCTCTGAAGATCGC
>JAZNLP010000034.1:0-13819 GCA_045579165.1 Faecousia sp. | reverse complement strand
ATGGTCGTTACCCTTGGCTTTTTCGATCATAAAGGCAGCCAGACCCTCAATGTACTCCGCGTGAAGCTCCAACATCCGCATGGAGACAGTCTTGGGACGGTCGGGCATCACCCGGTGATCCTTGGCAATGGCTCTGCCTTGGGCGGCAATACCTTTGACCTTTTCCAGCCGCTGGGCGGCTTCTAGACTGTAGTGATCGCCCTTTTCCTTGTCCTCAGACTTCTCGCCGTTAATATAGCTGAAGTCGAAGGCTTCGCTGACCCGGGTCAGGTAGTTATGTACAGACTTCCAGCTGTCGCCGTAGATGTGAGAGAAGTAATCCTCCAGCACCGCGTCGTAATCGCAGTCCCGGTTCATCAGTGTCTCGGCGTAGATATACATATGGAAGCCGTTGGGGAAGAAGCTTCTCTGAGAGCCGTCCTCCACATAGCCGTCCAGACCGCAGTATTTCAGACTGCGAATATCCTCGTAGATCCGGCGGCTGACAGTCATCAGACCGGGATCAGAGAACTGATTGCGCCAGAAGTGGTATTCATAGGAGAAGCAAGGACCGGGGAAGACCTTCTGCCATGCCTTCAGGAAGGCCAGAGCCTCCTCGGGAGCCTTGGGCATCTGCCAGTTGTTGCGGATATAGGGAGCGGGCTCGGGGATCACCGCATCCTCGGTGATGCTGGAGCTGTAGGACCGGAAGATGGGTGCGTACAGCAGACTGAACCGGTTGGGGTTCTTGACCTTCACAGTCTCTGCGGCAAACAGGGTGTCAACATAGGCGATGAACACAATCCGGGTGTCAAGCCCCTTGGCGGTGAGCCGCTCGTCCAGCTCGTTCATGATCATCATGTACCAGTCGGAGGGGCGCATCTTCTGGCACTCGTCGCACTCGCAGTGGTTCATTCTGCCGTCCGCCAGCCAAACGTGGAGGTAATCTACATTGGAGAACTTTTCCGCGTGCTCCACAATGGCGTCCACCATGATCTTGCGGACCTTGGGGTTGGACATGCAGACATTGGTGTAGGTAGTCCAGTCCAGGTGGAACTTCCGCTTGCCGTCTACCATAGCTAAGTACTGCCGTTCCTCGTCGGTGATTACCAGACCTTCTGTGCTCTTGAAGCCGTCGGTGGCTTTGAAGCCAAAGGGCTCACAGCACCAGCCGTGACCGATATCGTGGAACTGCAGACCGCGCTTGGCGATCTCCACCTCGCACTGGCGCTTCCACTGGACGATCTGGTTCTGGCTGATAGGCTCGGGGGTGCGGTAGCGCTCATTACCCTTGTGGGAGTAGTAGTTGTCGTAGTAATAGAAAGGAACAAAGAACTCCAGCATGTAGACGTTCAGTTCCAGTTTGGCGTAGTAGTCGATGGTGTCCAGCATCGCCTGCTGGCTCTCAGAGCCTTCGTTGCAGTGACCGCGGAAGCGGTGGTCAGCCAGCTTGTGATACTTCACGACGCCGATGTCCTTCATGGGAACATAGTCGCCGTCCACACCGGGGTACAGCCAGCGGCAGCCGTTCTCCCGGAGCATCCGGTACACAGCAAACAGCACGCTTCTCAGGTTAGAGCCTGCCAAAATACCGCCATTTTCGGTGGTATCCACATGGATCACATCATCCAGAACGGGATCTTCCCCTTCGAAGGGCAAACCAAAATCCTCCAAAAGGCCCAAACGGAAGCCGTCTTTGGCATGGGGATCGTAACGAATCTCGATGTCACCGCACTGGGGCATCATCATCCGCAGATACTTTTTCAGCTCCTCTGCGGCAAAGTCCAGCACATGGTCAGCGCGCAGTTTGTTGATTTGAATCATACGCTACCTCCGTAAGTGTCTGAAAACATTTCCAACGCGGTCATTATAGCATACAGCATCTGTAATTTCTACTGCCCATCTGGACTATTTACCGCGGATTTTAGCGTCCAGACGATCCAGAGCCTGGGTCATCGCCTCGTAATCCGCCTCTGGGATACCGCCTACCGCCTGCTTGTGGTAAGCTTCCATCGCCTCCCGAATCCGCACCAGCCGCATAGTGCCGCCGTTTTCTGTGTCATCCAGCAGATAAATGGGCGTGTAGTCAAAGCCGGTGATCTTTGTTTCGCCGGTAACACCGTCCTTGATGATTTCCAGATCCAGCAAAGCAGAATAATTTGTGCCGCTTTGGGTGCCGTCGGAAAGGAAGTCTCCCAGAGAATAGGCAATAAACTGCCCGGTTTTCGCATCCAGGGTCATTTGCTGAACATAGTGGGAATGGGTGCCGATGATGGCGTCCACCCCCTGCTCCTGCATCAGCTCACAGATCTCCTTTTGGGTGGAGCTGATGGTGTTGTTGTATTCGCTGCCCCAGTGAAGCAGGGCGACGGTGATGTCCGGCTCTTCCTTGGCAATGTTTTTTAAGATCTTGGTGATCCCGTCGGTATCTACCTTCTGATAAGTGCTGTTATAGTCCGTATACAAAAGGTTTACGCAGTCTTCGCTGCCTGCGGGGATACCTCTGCCGTCCATGCCCTTGGTAAAGGCAACAACGGCGATCCGGATCCCCTGCACTTCCAGCATGGTAAAGCCGCCTTTTTTGCGGAATTCCTGGGGGGAGGAGAAAGTTCCCACAGGCTCCATGCCCGCGCCGCGAATGGAGGAGATGGTGGAAGTCAGACCCAGCAAGCCGTTGGAAACGCTCCGGGAGTTGGCTGTTTGCAGCAGGTCCACACCGGCAGCATTCAGCGCTGTCAGAAGTTCCGCGGGGGCAGAATCCGCGCCGTAGGGCGCGCCTGCGGCGCAGCCTTCAAAATTCAGCATGGTCATATCGCCCTCTGCTAGCACCGGCAAGACATCCTGTAGCAGTTTTTGGTAGCTATAGCCGGTATCGGTTTTCCCGGAAGTGACCAGCTTTTCGCTGATATTCAGATCGCCGCCGGCAACCAGATGGATCACCGTATCCGGCGACTGGGTGGTGGGGGGAACGGTAGTGGGGAGCGCAGTCTCCCCGGTCGGGACAGTCTGCTCCCCGGGCTGGGTTTCTGCCGGCGTGCCGCCACGGCCTGCCAGAAGGATCACCAGCACAGCCACGATGGCTATGATCAGAAAGCCCGCAACGCCGCAAAGAACATAGACTTCCTTCTTTTGCTGCTTGGCGGCCTGTTCTTTCCGCGCCATACGCTCTTCCCGGCGCTTATTCCATTGTTCTTTGTCAAACGCCATCATAGGCCTCCGTTTATTTCTTGAAATCTCAGTTTGGTGAGGAATTGAGCGCCTAAATGTGTCATTCCGAGGGCCGTAGGCCCGTGGGAATCTCCAGGTAGAAAGTTCGTTTTTCTACCGAAGGTCGGTGAATAGGAAACATTTCCGCAGGAGATTGCCACGTCGGGCTTCGCCCGCCTCGCAATGACATACTTATTTGCTATTGTTTCATAAATCGAAATTTAGTGGGCAGTATCCAGGGGGTGCATGACACCGTAATCGTCATAACGGGTATCGTTGCTGTCCGTCAGGAACACCAGCCGCTTGTCCGGGTCGGTAAAGGTGATCTGGTCAGTGACTGTATAGATGTCCTCTGCGGCGATGTTTTCCACATACAGCCGGCAGCGGCCCTCAGGCAGAGGGAACGCCGGGTTTGTGCTGGTAAAGGAAACCGTGAAGGTTTCAGAGGAACAGGCGGTAACCAGCGTCTGGGCGCAGGCTGCCAGCGCCATATTTTTATCCTCGTTATAGCGGATCTGGTCCGTATCCGGGAAACGGAAGTCGTAGAATACCACTTCGTCAAAGCCCAGAGTCCGCAGCTCCGTAACGATCCGCACCAGATGCTGCACCGTACCATCGGCCAAGGGATTGAGCCAGTAGCACCGGGCCTCGTCCATCCACAGCGCCACGATGTTGATCTTAAACAGGCCGCAGGGCACATTGTTCAGACCGAAGTTGTAGTCCCGCAGCGCCGGAAGCCGCGCCGTCATATGATAGTTGCCGTCCCGGAGGAATGCGATCAGGTCATCAATGGCAGCCTGGGAAACCGCCGAGGAGGGGTGACCCACAGCGCTGGAATAATAAAATTCGCCCCGGATGTTTTTCACATCCAGCATCACCGGCGTACCGGCGGGCAGCTGGGAGATCTGCTCCTTCAGCGCCTGGATATCGCCCCGAAGATCCTCTGCCGGGATGTAGTAGCCGTCCAGCTGTTTCAGTTCTGTAGAAACCGGCTCGGTGGGCACAGTGGGGTCGTATTCGATGTAAATGCTCTCATAGGGATCGGCTGTGCCAGCCAGCTCACCCCCGGACAGGTTCTCGGTAACGCTGAAATCCAGCTTCACCCCGTCTTTGGTATACACAATGAACCGGTTCAGCCACAGCAGCCATATCAGCAGCGCCACCGTGGCGATCAGCGCCAGCACCAGCAGCACGATGGATAATCGCCGCAGTCTGCGCCGGGTTCGGTAGGAAAAAATCATAGTTAGCTCCTTTTTGCAGTAATACAGCGCCAGTCCTCTTTGGCGCGAACTGTTGTGATGGAAAGACCTGCCTTCTGGAGGGCGGCGGTCACATCCTCCAGCCGGGTGTCCAGAATGCCGGAGCAGACCAAAAGGCTGCTTTCCGACAAGAATTTAGGCAGTACCGGTGCAAGGCTGATGATCACATCCGCGACGATGTTCACCAGCACCAGATCATACTGCCCTGCAAGTTGCTCCATGAGACGGCGGTCCGCGGTGACATTTCCCGTAAGGGCGGTAAATTCCGGCGCGCCGAAGCCGTTGTAGGCGGCGTTCTCCCGGGCGATGTCCTCTGCTTTGGGGTCGATGTCCACGCCAATGGCGGAACCAGCCCCCAGCCGCAGAGCGGCGATGGACAAAATGCCGCTGCCGCTGCCCAAGTCCAGACACCGAAAGGCAGGCTGAACCGCCGCTTCCATGGCTTCAATGACCATCTGGGTGGAAGGGTGAGCGCCTGTACCGAAGGTCAGACCCGGATCTAAGATCACCGGCTTGCGGCTGCCGCTGTAGCTGTCTGCCAGCCAGTAGGGCAGGATCACTAAGTTTTCGCCGATCTCCACCGGGGGATAGTTGTCTTTCCAGCTTTCAGACCAGTCGGTGTCCGCCAATACCTTTTCGGTCATGGGAAGCGCAAGCTTTTCTGCCAGCGCCCGGAGACGGGACAGGCTCTGGCTGTCACAGTCCTCCAGGTACAGCCGGATCTGGGAAAGACCCTGCAGCTTCTTCTGCAGAGATTCTTCAATGTAATCCCAGCAGGCCCGGTTCTGCTCCAGAAAATCCTCCAGCTCCTGCTGATCCTCGATCACCAGCTCTGAAAAACCCGCGGCAGTCAGTGCCGCGGCAGCATCCGATACCCCGCCGGGGGTGGTTAATAAGGTGATCTCAAGCCAGGCCATACGGTTTCCTCTCTGGGCATAAGCGCCCATGTTTTTCTCCATTGTACCCTATTGCGGGAAAAATCGCAACGGGTAAAGTGTAAAATTTCTTTTTCCCCTTTCTATTTGCGGGAAAGTGGTATATAATAACGAAGTATTGTTAAGGAAATGTTTTAAAGGAGAACCCCATGATCGAAACCTTTTCTCTGGCACCGGGGATCACGCTGCGCTGTTTTCAGGATGACCGGTTTCGCCAGGGTTTTTTAAGCCTGCAGTTTCTGCGCCCCATGGTCAGGGAGGAAGCTGCCATGAACGCGCTGCTGCCGGCGGTGCTGCTCCGGGGCTGCCGGGCGTGTCCCGATCTGCGGGCCATCACCAACCGTCTGGACGACCTGTATGGCGCCGGTGTCAGCGCTCTGGTGCGCCGGATCGGTGATTACCAGACCACAGGTCTTAGCTGCGCCTTTATTTCCGATCGGTTCGCCCTGGAGGGTGACCGGATCTTGGAGCCTATGCTTAGCTTTTTGGGTCAGCTGCTGCTGGAGCCGGTGACAGAGGACGGCGGCTTTTTCCGGGAGTATGTGGAAAGCGAGAAAAAGAATCTGATCTCCGCCTTGGAGGCGGAAAGAAACGATAAGCGCGCCTACGCCGCTGCTCAGCTGATGAGGACCATGTGCCGGGAGGATTCCTTTGGCATTCCCCGGCTGGGTACGGTGGAGGGAGTCAAAGCCATTGACCACCGGACGCTGTACCGCCATTATGAGACTGTCCTGGGGGAAAGCCCTGTGGAGATCTTCTACGCCGGCAGTGCCCAGCCTCAGCAGATCGCCGAGGCGGTGAAAACCCTGTTCCGGGATGTTCCGAGATGTTATGTTAACCTACCTGCCCAAACCCCCTTCCATATTTGCCCCGGCAGCAGCCGGGAAGAGGAGATGGAGGTAGCCCAGGCGAAGCTGTGCATGGGCTTTATCACCCCTATCACCAACCAAAGTGATGCGTTTGCCGCGATGCAGGTGTGCAACGCCCTGTTTGGCGGCGGCGCTACCAGCAAGCTGTTTTTGACGGTGCGGGAGCAGCTGTCTCTTTGCTACAGCATCGGCTCCGGCTATTACAGCACCAAAGGAATTTTAACAGTTTCCGCGGGGATTGATTCCGGAAAGAAGGATGAGACCCAGCAGCAGATATTGGCTCAGCTGGATGCCTGCAAGCAGGGGCAGTTTACCCTCCGGGAATTGGAGGCAGCCAAGGCGGCTGTAGTCAGCAGCCTGCGCTCTGTCCACGATTCTCCCGGCGCTATCGAGGGCTATTATGCCACCGCCGCCATCAGCGGCCTTGCCATGACCCCCAGTGAATACATCCGGGCGGTGGAGGCGGTGACTGCGGAGCAGGTTTCTGCCGCAGCCGGAACGCTTCAGCTGCACACCACCTATTTTCTGAAGGAGGCTGCCAAATGCTGACCCAATATCCCCGGCTGGGGGAGCAGCTGTATCGCAGCCGTTTGGAAAACGGCCTGACGGTGCTGGTAGCGCCCCGCCCCGGTTTTACCAAAACCTTAGCTTATTTTGCTACAAATTACGGCTCGATCCATACAAGATTCTCTTTGGATGGCAGCGACCATACCGCTCCCGCCGGCATTGCCCATTTTCTGGAGCATAAGATGTTTGAGCTTCCCAACCGGGATGTGAACGCCCTGTTTGCGGATCTGGGCGCAAATGTCAACGCCTTTACAAGCTACGATATGACCGCCTACTATGTGCTGTGTACTGACCGGTTTTTCGACAGTTTGCGGCTGCTGCTGGAATTTGTGTCCACTCCCTATTTTACCGAGGAAAGCGTAGACCGGGAGTTTGGCATCATCGATCAGGAGATCGGCATGCACCGGGATTCCCCGGAGAGCCGGGTGTTTGAGAACCTGATGCAGGCTATGTATGCGGAATTTCCCATTTCCGTGCCCATTTTGGGAACGCCGGAATCTATCCGGCAGATCACACCCCAGCTGCTAAGCAAGTGCCACCGGGCGTTTTATACCCCCGCCAACATGGTGCTGTGTGTGGTGGGCGATGTAGACCCGGAAAAGGTGGAAGCGCTTGCCCGGGAGGTGCTGGGCACAGAGCAAGCTGAGGCTGGACAAAAGCGCCGGCTCTGGCAGGAAGCGCCCAGCTGCTCCCACCGGGAGATCCGGGATAAAATGGAGGTCTCCATGCCCAATTTCCTGCTGGGCTTCAAATCCGGGGCTGTTGAGCAGGGTGAGGCGGGAATCCGCCGGGAGATCATCGGCGATCTGGCGGCAGAGGCGCTGTTCGGAGAATCCTCTCAGCTGTACCTGCAGCTTTACGGCCAGGGGCTTATCGACGGCTCTTTCGGCGGCGGCTTTGAGGTGGCGGAGGATCAGTCCATGCTCATCTGCGGCGGCGACAGCGAGAATGCCGAGGCTGTCCGGGATGCCCTTTGGGCGCAGGCGGAGCTGTTGGCGGAAACCGGCATCCGGGAGGAAGATTTCCTGCGTATGAAGCGCAGCGCCCTGGGTCGCAGGATTCGGGATCTGGACAGCTTTGACAGCACCTGCTTCCGGCTGTGCGCCTATGCCATGTGGGATTTTGACTATTTCCGCTTTCCGGAGGTCTATGAGAAGATCACAGCAGAGGATGTGCGGCTTTTCCTCTCCCAGCTGACGGATCGGGAGAAGTGGGCGATGTCCGTCATCGAACCTGTTTGATAAGGAGGTCTATCCTATGAATCCATACACAGAAATTTCTTTCCCGGCGTTTGGTCTGGTAATCGATCCCCAGCGAAGCCTGACCATCGGACCGCTGACCATCCATTTTTACGGCATACTCATCGCCTTGGGACTGGTGCTGGCGGTTACCTATGCCTGGCGGCGGTGTCACCGGTTTGGCTTAAAGCAGGATGATCTGCTGGACGGCGTGCTGATGGTAGTGCCCATTGCCATTATTTGTGCCCGGCTGTATTACTGTATCTTCCGCTGGGAAGCGGGAGGATATGCGGCGAACCCCTTAAGTGTTCTGTATATCTGGGAGGGCGGCCTTGCTATTTACGGCGGCGTCTTGGGCGCCATTGGCGGCATCGCCATCTTCTGCCGGATGCGGAAGCTGAAGTTTGGGGCGATCCTGGATCTGGTGGCGCTGGGTTTTCTCATTGGTCAGTCCATTGGCCGTTGGGGCAATTTCTTCAACCGGGAGGCCTTTGGCGGAGCGACCGACAGCTTCCTGCGGATGGGCCTTCTGAATACTTACACCGGTCAGATCGAGTACCATCATCCCACATTTCTTTATGAATCCCTCTGGAATCTTGCGGGCTTTGTGCTGCTGCACTTCCTATCCAACAAGCGCAAATATGACGGGCAGATCGCCCTGGGCTACTGCGCCTGGTACGGATTGGGTCGGGCGATCATCGAGGGACTGCGGACAGACAGCTTGTATCTGGGCAATACCGGCATCCGGGTCAGCCAGCTGCTGGCAGCGGTCAGCTGTCTGGCGGCGGTGGTCATTTTGCTGGTGCAGGCATTCCGGGCGCATGATGAAAGCCGCCTGTTTGTAAACTGCGTAAAGGAAGCGGAGCAGGAGCAGACCGAAGAAGAATAAGGAACACCGCCGTGCTTTTGCACGGCGGTGTTTTTACGGTTATCCCAAAGCCGCGGTGAGCAGCAGGGGGAGATTATCCCGGTAAATTTCATCAAACTGGCTCAGAGGCAGGGGATTCACTCCCTCGCCCACTTCGATCGTATAGCCGGGGCGGCGGAAGACCTTGATAAACCAGTCCTTATACCCGGCAAAAGAGGAATTATAGGGGGTTTCCGCCAGGGTGTAGCCGCTGACCTGCGCCATGCGTTCGCCCAGTTCCCTTGCGCCGGGGACTTCAATATCCCCAAACTGCCAGTAGATCTCCTTGCCTTGGCTGTGGAAAGCCAGCACCAGCGCCGGGTCTAAGTATTCCGTATAGCCTGCCAGAGACCGGGTCTCCGGTTGGCTCAAGGGGGCGCGGCCTACAAAATCTCTGGGCGCGGGCCGGTCAAAACCCTGGGAGAATTTGATCTCTCTGGCCTGCAGCCAGCCTGCCGGGTAATTCAGGTTCAGATCCACCCCTAAGAGGTTGGCTTTCCAGCCCTCTGGGAAGGGGATCTGGGGAAACTGCTCTGCGATTTGCTGGGCCAACTGATACTGAGGCTGTCCCGGGGCGATGCCGCCGGTGACCAGATCCACCCCGTCGGGATCTACCATGGGAACGGTGTAGATGCTGACCTGCTCCGCAAGCGCCCGGGCATCGGTGTCCAGCAGATTTGTGCTGTCCTCCACCGCCTGAGAGAGCTCCTCGACAAATTTTAGCAGCAGCGGCGCGGTGATCCACTCATTTGCATGGTGGGCGGCGGTGAACAGCACCTTCCGCGGCCCTGTGCCGATAACCAGGGTTCGCACAGGCCGGTCAAAGGCTGTGGTGGTCAGCAGCTCACTGCGGAGAAATGGATACCGTTCCAGCAACGCCAGAATGGTTTCGTCGCAAAGCATTGCTGTCATAGGGATGTCGGTTCTTACGATCATAAAAAAGATTCACCTCCCGGTATTCTATGCGGAAAAAGCAAAAAGTTGCGCGCCCTTGGGGTTTGCAAGAAAGATCACTGCAAAATTCCATTTATCGTTCCGTCATTGCGAACCAGTGACCGATGTCACTGGTGTGGCAATCCCCTGATTCTTTTGCCCTGACCGGGGGATTCCCACGCCATGCTGCGGCATGGCTCGGAATGACGTGATGGCTTTTTTATACGCTGCGGGATATTTCCTGTTGCAAAATCTCCAAAAACAGGATATGATATATAGGTAGAATGACCAATGGAAGGAGGGGAATGCCCATGTTCCTGCAACAGGCGAAGGAAGAATACGCCCAGGCGCTGAAAGCTGCCCACAAAGAGCAAAAAGCGCTATCTGCGGCGGGCAAGAACCCCTATCCTGCGGTGTTGGATGAGATATTGGATGAAAAAGACACTCTGGTGGTGCAGGAGCTGGGTGTTTTGGATATTCCTGCGGACCGGGTCATCGGCGTTAAGACTGCCGGCCGGATTCGGGCGTTTACGGCAGGATTTCTGCCGCTACTGAATGCGGAATCGGAATTTGGCACCAAATGGATCAATCTCTGTGCCGCCCACTTGGGTGACGAGGGTATTCGTGATCCGATCGAGTGCTGCGAATATTTAGGTAATTTTTACATCAAAGAGGGCAACAAGCGGGCCAGCGTCCTGAAGCACTTCGGCGCTGCCCGGATCACCGCCAATGTCCAGCGGATCTTGCCTGCCCCTTCGGAAGAGCCCCATATTCTTGCGTATCAGGAATTTTTGGAGTTTTATAAAGCCACGGGTCTATATGATATCCAGTTCCGCCGCCCCGGGGATTATGCCGCGCTGCTGTCCTGCCTGGGAAAAGAACCTGGCGAAGTCTGGAACAACTGGGAGCGCAAGGCATTCACCGCAGGCTTCCAGTATTTTCAGGAGGCCTTCGCGTCGCTGAATATGGATCAGCTGGAGCTACTGCCGGAGGAGGCATTGCTGCTGTGGCTGCAGGTATATCCTTTCCGGGAATTGGGTCAGATGAGCGCCAATGAGCTGAAAAAAGCGTTACTGGGGTTATGGCCTGATGTTGAGGCTCTGGCAGAGGAAGATCCGGTGGATGTCCATACGGAGGCGATCAATCCTGTTTTTAAGCCCGGCATTTTAGACTGGTTTGTGTCCTCTCATCTGAAGGTGGCGTTTGTCCATGCGCTGGATCCTAAGCGCAGCACCTGGATATTGGGCCATGAGCAGGGCAGAGAGCATTTGGAAAAGACCTTGGGCGAGTTCGTTTCTGTCCGCGCCTATTTTAACGCGGACACACCGGAGCGGGCGGAGCAGCTGTTGGATCAGGCCGTGGCAGACGGCGCAAGTGTGGTCTTTACCACCACCCCGCAGCTGAGCCGGGCGACCCTAAAAGCCGCGGTGAAGTACCCTAAGGTGAAATTCCTCAACTGCTCTGTGGATACTCCCTATCCCAGCATCCGTACCTATTACGGACGGATCTACGAGGCGAAATTTATCACCGGCGCCATCGCAGGCGCTATGGCGAATGATGATATCATCGGCTATATCGGCACGAACCCCATTTTCGGCGTACCCGCTTCCATCAATGCCTTTGCCCTGGGCGCCCAGATGACCAATCCCCGGGCGAAGATCCGGCTGCGCTGGAGCTGCCTGGAGGGCAATCCTCAGGAAGAATTTCTCCGGGAGGGTATCCGGGTCATTTCCAACCGGGATGTGCCCACTCAGGAGCATAAGTATCTGGATGTGTGCAGCTACGGAACGTATTATCTGGACGAGGAGGGGAAACTCGCCCCTCTGGGCTCCCCCTGCTGGGTCTGGGGCCCGTTCTATGAGACGGTCATCCGCTCCATCCTCTCCGGCGCTTGGGACAAGGAGCAGACCTCACCCCGGGCGGTGAACTACTGGTGGGGCATGGCCAGCGGCGTGATCGATGTTGCCCTTTCAGACCATGTGCATCCGGGCATGAAGCTTTTGGCGGAAAGCCTGCGTAATCAACTGATTCAGGGAACGCTGGATCCCTTCTGCCGGAAGATCGTTGCCCAGGACGGCACCGTGAAAAATGACGGCAGCCGCAGCTTTACTCCCGATGAGATATTGCACATGGATTGGCTGTGCGAAAATGTAGAAGGCTTTATTCCCGAATATGAACAGGTGATCCCCATTGCCAGACCGATCGTCCGGACGCTGGGTATCCACCGGGACCAAATCCCCCCGGAAAAGGAGGGCGCACTATGAAGATCCTGGCTGTATCTGACGAGGAATCCCCCTATCTGTACGACCCCAACGCAGCGAAAAAGCTAAGAGAATATGATCTGATCCTGTCCTGCGGCGATCTGAAGCCGGAGTATCTTTCCTTTTTGGTCACGCTTGCCAGATGCCCGGTGCTTTATGTCCACGGCAACCATGACGGCTGCTATGCCACGCTGCCCCCGGAGGGCTGCGACTGCATCGAGGACAAACTGGTGATCTATAACGGCGTCCGGATCTTAGGTCTGGGCGGCTGCCTGCGCTACCGGGATGGGGCGCACCAGTATACCGAGCAGCAAATGCGCCGGCGGATCCGAAAACTGCGGCTGAGCCTGTGGCGTGCCGGCGGTGTGGACATCGTGGTGACCCATGGGCCGGTGCAGGGGGTTGGCGACGGGCAGGACAATGCCCACCGGGGATTTCAGGCTCTGCGGGAGCTGCTGGACCGGTATCACCCCCAGTATCTGCTCCACGGTCATGTCCACCTGTCTTATGGAACGGATACCACCCGGGTGCGGCAGTACGGCAGCACCACGGTGATCAACACCTCGGAGCGGTATACTCTGGAGCTTCCGGATAAGTTGGTTTCCGGCAAGGATATCAATCGGCTGATCTGGCTCAACGGCGCTCCCAAGCTGCCCCAGGATGAAAGTCCCGTGATGATCGATCTGCGAATGCACGGACGATAAAAGGAGGCGTGTGCCATGTTTGAAGGCTTTTCCCCGGAAACGGTGGATTTCCTCTGGGGCATCCGCATGAATAACAACCGGGAATGGTTTTTAGAGCATAAATCCCAATATGTCAGCACCCTGTACGAGCCGATGAAGGCTCTGGGCAAGGAGATCTTTCAGCCGTTTCTTGACCGGCCCGGCGATCTTTTGAAGGTCAGCCGGATCTATCGGGATGCCCGGCTGCACCATCCGCTGCCCTATAAGGAGAGCCTGTGGATCTGCATCCGAAAGGATGTACAGTGGTGGGCGGAAAATCCTTGCCTGTATTTTGAAATCCGCCCCGAGGGGATCAGCTACGGCTTTATCCATTGGAAACCCAGAACTGCCACCATGGAAGAATTCCGCCGGGATATCACCGCCCGAAAGCAGGAATTTCTGTCCATGCTCCGGTCTGTAGAAGCAGCGACCGGACAGGCGGTGACGGCTAAATTATTTAAGCGGCCGAAGCCTACCGATGACCCGGAGCTTGCCCCCTATTTTGCCTGGAGAGAGGCCATCAGCTGTGAGCGGAACGAGGAATTTGGCCCGGCGGTCTTTACCCCGGAGCTTGCCCAGCGGGTGCGGGCGTATTTTGAGCATCTGATGCCCCTTTATGACTATTTCAACCGCTTTGCGGTGTAACCTGTATACAAAGGAGAAAAAACATATGAAGAACACTGTATTTACCGGTATGGCTACTGCCATCGTCACACCCATGACTTCCGAGGGCATTGACTATGATGCCCTGGGCCGGCTCATTGAGTTCCAGATCGAAAACGGCATCAATGCCATCGTGGTCATGGGCACTACCGGCGAAAATGCCACCATCGAGCCGGAGGATCAGAAGAAGGTCATCGCCTATACTGTGGAAAAGGTCAATAAGCGCGTTCCTGTCATCGCCGGCACCGGCACCAACAACACCGAGCATGTGCTGGCCAA
>JAZNLP010000033.1:0-5303 GCA_045579165.1 Faecousia sp. | reverse complement strand
AAAATCCGTCAGGTTTACAGAACATTTTTATCAGAACAGCATCTGCGCGGAAAAAACCCGGTTGTTTGCCTCCTGCGCCTTTCGAAGTCCGTCCAGCCGCAGACCGCCCTCCGGGGACACCTCCCAGCGCAGCTCCAGATTCTCTCCCTCGGTAGCTTCCGACTGGTAGCAGACGGTAAATTCCCGGGGGATATGGGTCTTGTGAAACGCCGTTGGGAGCAGGTCTTCCATCCAGTCCAGATACCGGGCGTTGTTCATGTGACCGTTGGTGTCCAGATCCGTATAGCAGACGGCGCGGGTTTTCACATTGGCAAAGGTTTTCGGCACAAGAGAGCCGGGAACTGCCAATTCGCTGCCCCGAAGCAAGCCGTCTACCGTAACGCCGCTTTTTCCGGGCAGGATCATGGCCCGGCTTGCCGGGTCCATCAGCACCCAAAGGCTGATGGAGCGGAACACCTCTTCGCCACCGGCATCCCGGGCGATGGTGGACCGGGGATATGCCACCCGGGTGGTGGGCATGGGCCAGGTCTCCAGAGTGATCTCCTCCCCGGCCACCGGCAGGCGGGTGATCTGCACCTTCTGCCGGGTGATCACCCAGTACAGCTTCGTGCTATGATAATCCGTGCCCATCAGGGCGCTGTGATCTCCCGCTACCTCCTGGGCAAGGCTCAGCAGATACGAGCATTTGAGCCTGCCGAACCGGTCTGTGGCAAAGGTGGGGATCTGAAAGGTTTTTTCATAAACAGGGATCATGAAAAGCACCTCTTTCGTTTCAAGTTTTCACGCAACTAAATCATCACGTCATTCCGAGCCTACGAAGTAGGCGTGGGAATCCCGTAGACAGAGGGGCATTCCGAAAAATTACGGGATTGCCGCGTCGCCTAACGGCTCCTCGCAATGACGAGCTGGTAGGTCAGCCCCGGGATTCGGCCAGGGTAACGGTGGTGGTGTAGTACTTTCCGGAGCGGTAGATCATCGCCTTCAGTTGATCGCCTACCTTATGCTCCAGCACCACAGAGGTAAGAATGTCCAAATCGGTGGTGTCGGTTTCATCCAGTCTGACCAGGATATCTCCGGCAGCCATACCAATCATATCCGCAGCGCCGCCCTCTTCCACCTGGGTCACCAGCAAGCCTGCCGGCAAGCGGTAAAACTGCCGCTCGGTGGCGGTCAGCTCCCGGCACTGGATGCCTAAGGTGGGCCGGCCGGACACATAGCCCTGGTGCATCAGCTGATCCACCACTTCCTTGACGGTGGTGCTGGGAATGGCAAAGCCCAGACCCTCCACGCCGGCGCTGTCGGTAAATGCGCCGATCTTCAATGTGTTAATGCCGATGACCTGTCCGTAGCAGTTGAGCAGTGGGCCGCCGGAATTGCCGGAATTCAAGGCGGCGTTTGTCTGGATCAGGGTCATTGTGCGGCCGTTGGTGGTCACATCCCGGTTGATGGCGGAGATGATCCCGTCGGTCATAGTGCCCCGGAACTCGATCCCCAAAGGATCGCCGATGGCCACCGCCAGATCGCCCACCCGCAAGGCATTGGAATCGCCAAACTGCGCCGGCTGCAGATCCTGGGCGGACACCTGCAGCACCGCCAGATCCGAAACCGGATCTGTTCCCACGATCCGGGCTGGCAGCTGCGTTCCGTCGGTAAACAATACACTAACCGCCCGGGCGTCCTCTACCACATGGCAGTTGGTGACGATGTAGCCGTTTTCGCTGATGACCACGCCTGTTCCGCTGGAAGCGCCCCCTGCCAGCGTGCAGCTGATGGACACCACAGAATCGATGGTGTTTTCATAGATCTGCTGCAACGACAGACCGCCGGGCTGGGGAACATTCTCCGCGCCCTGGGGCGCAGGGGAAATTTCCAGCATCTCCGTTTCCCCGGGCTGGGTACTCTGGGTGGGTTCTGTGGCTCTGTTGTCGCCGGAAGAGGGAAGGGTGTTTTCGCTGCCCTGGTGGAAAGACAGGGGATTTTCCGGCTGCTCCGGCTGCTGCCGGGAAAACAGCTTGATATTCAGTTGTCCCATTACCCCGATGACGCTGCACAGCAGGATCACCGCGATCAGCAGCACCGCGATCAGCCCTGCGCGGCTTTTGGGGGGACGGGTCGAACCGGTGCGGTAGGAATTTTCTTCCCAGGGTTCGTTTTCTTTCTGTTTGCGTTCGTCCATATATGAACCTCGGATCAAATAGATTTTCCCGTAATGGGGATAGAAAATTTCAGTTGTTGGACAGCTATATCCTACCAAGAAACGGCACGTCATTCCGAGGCTGCGCCAGCAGCCGTGGGAATCCCGTGGTTAGAGAGACATGTCCGAAAAGTTACGGGATTGCCACGTCGGGCAAAGCCCTCCTCGCAATGACGGGGTTTACTCAGTTTACCAGCGGGAGGGTGAAGGTAAAGGTGGTCATGTCATCCCGGCTGGTGACGGAGATGTCCTCTCCGTGGCTGCCGATGATCGTCTTGACGATATAAAGTCCCAGTCCCCAGCCTTCCCGGTTCTGGGAGCGGGATTTATCCAGCTTATGGAACCGGTCAAACACCAAAGGAAGCTCCTCCGGCGGGATGGTCGGGCCTTGGTTGGCGATGGAAACATAGAGCTTGCTTCCCCCCTCCCGGATCTGCAGGGAAAGCCTGCCGCCCTGGGGGCAGAATTTTACGCTGTTGTCCACCAGATTGTAGATCGCCTGATGGATGGCATCCTGATTGGCAGAGGTGAATACCGGATGATCCGGCATATCCACCTGCACATCCAGCGCCTTTTCATTGATCTTCTGCTCAAAGGAGATGAGCACCAACCCCAGGCTCTCGCTGACATCAAAACGGCTTTTCTGCTCCTCGGGTACACCGCCCTGATCCTGCAGCCGGGAGATATCCAGCATGCTGCGGACCAGCCGGCTGAGCCGCTTGGTCTCCGCGGAAACCACAGACAGATACTCATCTCTCCGCTCCTGGGGGATCGTGCCGTCCAGAATGCCGTCCACATAGCCGGAAATGGTGGTCATGGGGGTCTTCAGCTCATGGGAGATGTTGGCTACAAATTCCTGGCGCTGGTATTCGCTCTTTTGCAGAGAGGATGCCATATTGTTAAACGCCAGGGCAAGCTCCTCCACCTCCATGGTATACTTGTCGCTGATATCCACCCGGGCGGTCAGATCTCCGTGACCGAAAGCCCGGGCTGTTTGCGCCATGGTCCGCAGGGGCGCAGACTGCTGGCGGACAAAAATGATGATAAACACGATGGACGCCAGCACCACCAAAGCGGAAACGAACAGAAAGATCTCCGAGATCCGCTGCAAAACCGCCGAGGACAGGTCGATAGGGGTGGATGCGATGACCACACCTAAGTTTTTCCCGGTCTGGGGATGGATGACAGGGACGCTGACCACATAGCGCATATCCTCATACAGCCCCTCGATCCGCCCTGTCTGGGTATGGATCTTCTTTTCAAAAACCGTCTGCAGATAGCTGCCGTCCAGAACCATGCCGGTATGCTCGCAGCCAAAAGGCGCATCCGCGCACATCAGCAGTACGCCGTTTTGGTCGCAGATCACCGCGTCCGCATTGGAAACGGAAGATGCCACCGTCAGCGCCAGCTGGAAGTCCCGGCCGGTAAAATCCCGTTCTGTCAGGCTGGATTCCACCAACGTGCCGATGGTTCGGGCAGTATCCTCCAGATCATCCACCGTCCGGTCGGTCAAATAATTCTTAACCAGATACTGAAAGGACACGCCGATCAGCAGCAGAGCCACCAGCAGCACCACCGCCACCGCAAAAAAGGTGCGGCTAAAGGTGCTTTTCATCAGGCAATCACCTCGAATTTACAGCACAATCTCTGTGCAGCATGATATGTTAATTGCATCGTTTAACCTCATTAAGAACCGCTACAGGATTTTCTCCTGCCCTGTTTGGGTGTTCCGTTTCAACAGGTTTCCGGCTCGTCTGCTTTCACTCTCACTACAGAAAATATTATAATCAAACCCGCGGGATAATGCAATATTCAGGGAAAAAGTTTACATTTATGAAACATAAGACTAAGAAAACAGGGGTTTCCTTGCATTTGCATTTTCTTTGTGGTAAAATGATCTTGCTACATAAATCAATTGTTCCATGTAATCAGCGCGGGTTTGCCGCTGCACACTTTTTACAGAAAGAAAGGGCACGACAATGAAAAAAGTATTTTCCTTGCTTCTTGTGTTTATTATGCTGCTGAGTCTGTGTGCCTGCGGTACGGACGACGCAGAAACCCCTGCCGCTTGCAGCCATAACTGGAAGGACGCTACCTGCACCGCACCCAAGACCTGTTCCGCCTGCGGCGCAACTGAGGGCGCGGCTTTGGGTCACGATTTTGCGGACGGCGTGTGTACCCGCTGCCACGATCGCGAGGATTGGCTCGGCGGCATTTGGGACATGACCGGATTCTCTGAGGAATGCCAATTTGAGAAAATCGATCTCCAGTTCTGGGGATATGCCGGATTGGGCTTCACCACAAGAGACGGCGCATGGTATCAATACAGCAACGAGGACTATGATGAGAGCGACTCCTCTGTATGCTATACAGAAAACGGGGATATCGTAACGGTTCATTTCAAATATACCGGAACGACCGGTACGATGGTGGTACAGAGAACAGGCATGAATGAGCTTACCGTCATCAGTATGACGGGCGAATTGTTCACCGATGACATCACAGGCGCAATCAATAGCGTCGGCAAGTTCACCAAATCGTTTTATATCAATGGCGAAGTATATGAGTAAGCCTTAGCTGAATAAAGAAACCAAAGGATTCGGTTGCCGAATCCTTTGGCTTTTTTGTCATATAGCTTTTAGAGGACTTCGAATTTATATCCAACGCCCCAGACGGTCTTGAGACTCCAGCCTTCACTGACGCCCTCCAGCTTTTCCCGCAGGCGCTTGACATGGACATCCACGGTCCGGCTGTCGCCGAAATAGTCAAAGCCCCATACCTCGTCCAGCAGCTGGTTGCGGGTGTAGACCCGGTTGGGAGATGAGGCAAGATAGTAAAGCAGCTCCATCTCCTTCGGGGGCGTATCCACCTTTTTTCCGTCCACCGTCAGCTCAAAGGCATCCATATCGATGATCAGCCGGTCAAACACCAGCCGGCGTGCCTTGGTCTCGGGACTGATGCCGCTGCTGCGGCGCAGCACCGCCTCGATCCGCGCCAGCACCTCTTTCATTTCAAAGGGCTTGGTAATATAATCGTCCGCGCCGGCCTTGAGACCCTGGACCTTATCGTCAGTCTCGCCCTTGGCGGTGAGCATGATCACCGGGGTCTT
>JAZNLP010000032.1:0-2982 GCA_045579165.1 Faecousia sp. | reverse complement strand
AAGATGTATTCTACCATCGTATTTGCAGGTCTTTTGGTGCTGGGGCTATACATCCTTCGGCTGCTGCTAAGGTATTTTGTCCAGTATTACGGCCACCTGATCGGCGTAAGCATGCAGTCTAAGATGCGGCAGGATCTGTTTTCCCAGCTACAGAAGCTTCCCTTCCGCTTTTATGACAATCATGAGACTGGGCGCATTATGACCCGCATGACCAGCGACCTGTTTGAAGTATGCGAGCTGGCGCACCATGGTCCGGAAAACCTGCTGATCAGCTCCGTGATGATCATTCTGTCCTTTATTTACCTGTTCTCTCTGGACTGGATTCTGACGCTGATTATCTTTGCCTGTGTGCCGATCCTGATCGTGGTGACCCTGCATTTCCGCAAAAAGCTTCGCGCCGCCTTTGATGCCCGGCGCAAAAGCAACGCCACCATCAATGCCGCTGTGGAAAGCAGCGTCCCCGGCATCCGGGTCACCAAAGCTTACACCAACTCCCAGCGGGAAGTGGAGAAATTCCGCAAGGGCGATGTGCAGTTTGTGGATTCTTCCCGCCAGGTGTACCGGGCTATGGCCACATTCCACTCCTCTACCCTGTTTATTACGGATATCTTTAATGTTCTGATCCTCATTGCCGGCGGTCTGTTTTTGTACGCCGACCGGATCTCTTTCGGCGATTATTCCACCTTTATCGTCTCCGTCAACCTGTTTATCAACCCGGTCAATACCCTCATTAACTTTATGGAGCAGTTCCAGAACGGCGTCAGCGGCTTCCGCCGCTTCCTGGAAATCATGGACGAAGAACCGGAAACCGACGCACCGGATGCCCAAGAGCTGAAGGACGTGGAGGGTGTCATTGAATTCCAGGATGTCTCGTTCCACTATGAGCAAACACAGGAAGTGCTCCGCAATGTAAATCTGCGGTTGGAAAAGGGGCAAAAGCTGGCTTTAGTAGGCCCATCCGGCGGTGGAAAGACCACATTGTGTCATTTGCTTCCCAATTTCTATAAACTGGAGCCCGGGAACGGTCAGATCCTCATCGACGGTGTGGATATCCGCAAACTGACCATGGATTCCCTTCGCAGAAATATCGGCATCGTCCAGCAGGATGTGTTCCTGTTTGTGGGCACGATCCGGGACAACATTCTCTACGGCCGACCCGATGCTACGGAAGAAGAGATCCACGAGGCTGCCCGGCGGGCCAATATCCACGACTACATCATGTCGCTGGAAAACGGCTACGACACCGAGATCGGTGAACGGGGCGTAAAGCTCTCCGGCGGTCAGAAGCAGCGGCTGAGTATCGCCAGAGTGTTCCTGAAAGATCCGGCTATTTTGATTCTGGATGAAGCCACCAGCGCTCTGGACAACACCACCGAGGTGCTGATCCAGCAGGCTCTGGACGAGCTGTGCCAGGGACGCACCACTCTGGTGGTAGCCCACCGGCTGTCTACCATCCGCAACGCCGATGAGATCGCCGTTGTGATGGACGGACAAATCACCGAGCGGGGCACTCACCAGCAGCTGGTGGATGCCGGCGGCACATACAAGGAACTGTATGCCCTCCAGTTCCGGGAAAACGATTTATTCGAATGAGAGACGATCCCGAAAGCATTAGGCTTTCGGGATCTTTTTCTGCTGTTGCGGGAAAGATATCAGATACGGAATTGACAAAATGCCACAGCAGGATTACAATACCTTTAGACTATTTTTGAGGTGAATCCCATGGAACAGAAACTGCATACCGAGACCCTTTGTATCCAGGCAGGCTACAGCCCGGAAAGCGGCGAGCCCCGGCAGATCCCCATTATCCAGAGCACCACTTTCAAATACGCTACTTCCGAGGATATGGGTAAGCTCTTCGATCTGGAGGCCTCCGGCTATTTCTATTCCCGGCTCCAGAACCCCACCTGCGACATGGTGGCTGCCAAGATTGCCGCGCTGGAAGGCGGCACTGCGGCTATGCTTACCGGCTCCGGCCAGGCGGCTAACTTCTATGCCATGTTCAATATTTGCTCCTGCGGCGACCATATCGTCTCTTCCTCTGCCATTTACGGCGGTACTTTCAATCTTATCAGCGTCACCATGAAACGCATGGGAATCGACGCTACCTTCGTCAGCCCCGATGCCACCTATGAGGAGATTTGCGCTGCCATCCGCCCCAACACCAAGCTGGTCTTTGGCGAGACCATTGCCAACCCCGCTTTGAATGTGCTGGATATTGAAGTCTTTGCCAAGGCTGCCCACGATAACGGCCTGCCTTTCATTATCGATAACACCTTTGCCACCCCCGTCAACTGCCGACCCATTGAATGGGGCGCTGACATCGTCACCCACTCCACCACCAAGTATATGGACGGTCACGGTGTCGCGGTAGGCGGCTGCATTGTGGACAGCGGCAAGTTCGACTGGACCAAGTACCCCGACAAATTCCCCGGTTTGTGCACCCCGGATGACAGCTACCACGGCGTCACCTACACCCAGCGGTTCGGTCTTGCCGGCGCTTTCATTACCAAGTGCACCGCGCAGCTGATGCGGGATCTGGGCTCTGTGCAATCCCCCCAGAGCGCCTTCTATCTGAACCTGGGTCTGGAAAGTCTGCCCTTCCGGGTGAAGCAGCATTGCTCCAACGCCCAAAAGATCGCCGAATTCCTGGAATTCAACCCCAAGGTTGCCTGGGTCAAATACTGCGGTCTTCCCGGGGACAAGTATTACAAGGTCGCCCAAAAATATCTGCCTAACGGCTCCTGCGGTGTGATTTCCTTTGGTCTCAAGGGCGGCCGCAAGGCGGCAGAGGTGTTCATGAAGCACCTGAAGCTGGGCTCTATCGAGACCCATGTAGCAGACAGCCGCACCTGCTGCCTGCACCCTGCCAGCGCTACCCACCGGCAGATGACCGACGAGCAGCTGGCCGCCGCCGGTGTCGGCGCGGATCTGATCCGCCTTAGCTGCGGCCTTGAAAACGCCGAGGATCTGATCGCAGAT
>JAZNLP010000031.1:0-3867 GCA_045579165.1 Faecousia sp. | reverse complement strand
TAATTATGGCGGTCTATGTGATCGCCGAAAGGGCAAAAAAGAAAAAATCAGTAAAATTTTCCGGAAATGATTGATTTATTTGGAAATAGCTGTATAATGTTACCTGTGCTAAGGTGCACATTTATTTGAAAAGGAGAAATCAAAATGAAAAAGATTCTTGCGATGCTTCTGGTTGTTGCAATGGTTCTGACCTTTGCCGGTTGCGTCCCTGGCCAGCCTGATAACACGGATCCTACTCAGACTACTGCACCTAAGTTTGATCCCGCTGCAAAGAGCGAGGGCACTATGACTTATGCCGAGTATGATGCCGCTGCTATGGAGACACAGGTGGTCGTTGAGTGCTATGTCCAGGCTACTCAGTCCTGGTGGGACAATAAGATCACTGTTTACGCCCAGGATCCCGATGGCGCATACTTCCTGTATGAAATGGCTTGCTCCGAAGCAGATGCTGCCAAGCTGGTTCCCGGCGCTAAGATCAAGGTCACCGGCTACAAGGGCGCATGGGCTGGCGAGGTGGAGATCATGGATGCCACCTTTGAACTGATGGAAGGCACTTGGAAGGCTGAGCCCATGGACGCTACCGCTCTGCTGGGCAAGGATGAGCTGATCAAGCACCAGAACAAGCTGGCTTCCTTCAAGGGCATGACCGTTGAGAAGATCGAGTTTAAGAACGGTGAGCCCGGCGATGACATCTATGTCACCGTTTCCAAGGACGGCGGCTCCTACGACTTCTGCGTAGAGAGATATCTGACCGGTCCCGAGACCGATGTTTACAAGGCTGTCAGCGCCCTGGATGCTGGCGATGTTGTGGATATCGAGGGCTTCCTGTACTGGTACGAGGGTGTCAACACCCACATCACCGCAGTTAAGGCTGCTTAATTGATCTGTATATAATAAAAGTCCCGCTTGCTTGACAAGCGGGACTTTTTTGCTTTTTATTCCAGGATCATGCGGCCGAAATCGCAGGGACGGTGATAGTCCGGGATCTCGGGGGTCATGGGGTTCCAGGTAACATAGTGTTCCTGAACGGTCAGATCGCCGCACTTGTAGCAGTTGGCGGGAATGATCCTGCCGGAATTGAGGGTGAAGGCAGGGTTGACCAGCTGGATAAAGGTCAGGGGGATCTTGTAGAAGACCTCCCAACCGTCTTCGGTGCGGCCGGTATGGATGTCAAACAGCTCTTTGTAACCGCTGGGCACCAGACGGACAGCGTTGTTCCGGTTCTGGCACAGACCCAGATAGATACAGCCGTTGGGGTTGATCTCAAAGTTCAGATACCGCAGGTTTTCTTCATAGGGGCTGAAGAAAAACTCCATGCAGCTATCCTGGCAAACAGGGGACAGAGGCTCGGTGTATTCCGCACGGATGTGCTTCTCTGTGGCCCGCTGATGGACATAGAGCGCCTCATCATCATAGCAGACCTGCTGGGTCATGCGGATGCCGGCATCCGGTACCCAAACCACATTGGATACTTCCAGTGTGGGGATCTGGGACCAGTCCGGCTTGCCGTTAATGCGGCGGATCATGTACTCATTCATAAATGTGTTCTCCTTTCAAAATGGATATAGGCCTGTTGTAGCAGTATTAACATTTTTGTTATCATAGCATGGTTGTGGAGAAAAAACAATAGCCCTTGCAAGTATAAAAATCCATGAAACAAAGGGTAGATCATGACTGTCGTGATATAGGGTTTTTCGCCGGATTTTGTTGACTTTTGCCGCTATATGTAGTATGATTATCAAAATATATTCTCCGAAGTATTGCCCTGTTGACGCCGTGGGGTCATAAGCGGCATCGGAGACGTTATAGAGAGAAGGTTTTGCTGAAATGGAAAAGAGATCTGTTTTTTCCTTTAAAGGCTCTAAAAATATGATTCGCGGCATTGAAGGCCTGTTTGAAGTCACCGTTTTGTCACTGCTGTATTATTATATTTGGCGATTTGGCTATGAATCGGTGGATTTTCCCCTTTACCTTGGCTACGGAAAATATGTACTGATTGGTCTGTATGCCTTGCTCATAGCTATCCTATTTAAAAGCTTTGACAGTTTTCAGTTCGGCTATCTGCGGATTACAGACATTGTGATCTCTCAATGGATCGCACTGCTGATCGTGAATTTTATTACTTATTTCCAGCTGTGCCTGATCGCCAACAAGATGATCTCTGTATGGCAGCTGTTGGTGTTGTTGGCAGGTCAGTGGGTACTGGCGGTGATTTTGCCCTATGTTTATTCCGCAATCTATCATAGGCTATACTCCGCTCATCGGATGATCATGGTTTACGGCAAGGAAGCGGCTGTGGCGCTGAAGCTGAAAATGGAATCCCGGCCGGATAAGTACCGGATCCACAAGATGATCAGCATCGATGAAGGTCTGGAGGCAGTGTGCCGAGAAGTGTCCGAATATGACACGGTGATCCTCAACGATCTTCCTGCCCGTATCCGCAATGACATTCTAAAATTCTGCTATGATAACGGCATCCGCACCTATGTGACACCGAAGCTGTCCGATATTATTGTCCGGGGCGCAGAGGAGATCTGCCTGTTTGATACTCCGCTGCTGCTGGTTCGGGGTTCTGGATTGACCCTTACCCAGCGGGTACTGAAGCGCACTATGGATATTGTAGTGTGTCTGCCTGCGGCGATAGTTGCCCTGCCTGTTATGCTGGCGGTAGCGCTGGCTATCAAGCTGGATGACGGCGGTCCTGTGTTTTACAAGCAGGAACGGGTCACTTTGGGAGGAAGGCGTTTCGGAATCTTAAAATTCCGGAGTATGGTGGTCAATGCGGAGAAGATCGGCCTTGCGCAAATGGCCACAAAGGATGATCCCCGTATTACCAAGGTTGGTAAATTCATTCGGGCGACCAGACTGGATGAACTGCCTCAGATCCTGAATATTCTCAAGGGCGATATGAGCATTGTGGGTCCCAGACCTGAACGGCCCGGCTTTATCGAGGAATATACGCAGGAGTTGCCGGAGTTTAATTATCGTCTGAAGGTTAAGGGTGGTCTGACAGGCTATGCCCAGATCTACGGTAAGTACAATACTACAGCTTATGATAAGCTGCGGCTGGATCTGATGTATATCGAAAACTATTCCATTCTTTTGGACATTAAGCTGATCCTGATGACAATTCGGATCATCTTTAAGAAGGAAAGCGCAGAGGGCTTTGACCAGACAACTTCTGCTTCGCAGGATACTGCAAAGGAGTCCCAGGATGAAGCCCTGCCCACAAGGCGCTGACCAGGCGGGGCTTGGTCGGCTCGAATGAACATACAAGAGGTGGCTTGAACCATGCTTATCAGCATTATTACGGTTTGCTATAACAGCGCCGCAACGGTGGCAAAGACAATCGAATCTGTTTTGGGGCAGACCTATCCGGAAATCGAGTATATCTTGGTTGATGGTGCATCCAAGGATAATACAGTACAGATTGCCCGTTCTTATGAGGAACAGTTCCGGCAGAAGGGATATATCTACCGGATCATCAGCGAGAAGGATAAGGGTATCTATGATGCCATGAATAAAGGCATTCGTATGGCTACCGGCCAGATCGTCGGCATGATCAATTCCGACGACTGGTATGAACCCCATGCGGTGCAGACGGTGGCGGAAACCTATGAGAAGACGCCCTTTGATATGTTCTATGCGGATCTGAATCTGATCAAGGATAACGGAACGGTCATCGTCAAGCGCTCCCGGCTGGATAAGATCGTTTCTTCCCGTCACTGGAATCATCCCACCACATTTATTACCAAGAAGACCTATGATGAAGTAGGACTATACCGTTGTGAAGACATTTATGATGACTTTGATTTGGCAATGCGTATCCGCCGGGCGGGGAAGAAGATCGTCATTCGTAACGAGGTG
>JAZNLP010000030.1:0-4587 GCA_045579165.1 Faecousia sp. | reverse complement strand
ACCTGCAACTCCGGCTCTCACCCCGGAAATGTGTGGCCCATCATGCTGGGCTATTGGGTGTCCTCTCTGGTGTTTGGCTGGATCGCCCCGCTGCTGGGCGGCAATTTTACATACCAGATCAACGCCCAGGCTATCTGCGTGGGTCTGTGCTATGCCAACGGCCTTTCTCCCATCGCCGACAAGTACGGCTGGCGCTACGGCTTTGTGGCGGCTGTGATGCACTATCTGCTGGTCACCTCCGTGCCCACCCTCCACGGCGGCTACTGCCTGTATAACGGCGGCTTCACCGCAGCGCTGATCTGCATTATCCTTGTGCCGGAGCTGGAGCGGTTTTTCCGCACCAAGGAAGAGCGCCGGGAAGCACGGCTTTCCAAAAAGGCTATGAAGTAAAACCTGTATTGCATAAAGATCTCCTGTCGCATAAGCGACAGGAGATCTTTTTTATACATTTATTATAGGCTTACCGTCAACGAACACCGTATCCAGCTCCAGATCCTCGGTCAGCAGCAGCAGGTCTGCCTGCTTGCCGGGCTCGATAGAGCCAATGAACTTATCCAGCCGCACTGCCTTGGCAGGCGCGGCGGTAACAGCATAGATCGCATCCTCCAGAGTAAACCCGAAGCGGACGAGATTTTTTACCTCCGCCAGCAGATTGGCGGAAGAACCGGCAAGGGTCTCACTGCCCAGCAAAGTCGCCTTGCCGCCGCGCATTTCGATGGGCTGGCCGCCCAGCTCATACTCGCCGTCGGGCATTCCCGCACAGCGCAGAGAATCGCTGATGACCACCAGCTTCTTCCCAAACAGCTGCTGAGCCACCCGGATAGCAGAGGGGTGGATGTGCAAGCCGTCGCAGATCAGCTCTGCGGTAGCGCCCTTGTCAAAGGCTGCACCTACCACACCGGGCGCCCGGTGGGCAAAGGCAGGCATGGCGTTAAACAGGTGGGTCGCATGGGTCGCGCCGGCTTCAAATGCCGCCACAGCCGTATCATAGTCAGCGGTGGTATGACCTACCGAGACAGTACAAACCTTGGAGACCTCCCGGATAAACTCCATAGCACCCGGCTCCTCGGGAGCCACCGTCACCAGCCGCACCTGATCGCCGCTGGCTGCATTGAGCCGGTGGAACATCTGCGCGTCCGGCGCGTGGAGATTCTCCGCCGCCTGAGCGCCCCGCTTGGCATAGGAAAGGAACGGGCCTTCCAGATGGATGCCGGCGCACTTGGCGCCGTCTGCAGGACGGGTAAACCCGCGGATCGCCTCCATGGCAGGGGTCAGGGTCTCTTCCTTCAAGGTCATGGTGGTGGCAAGGAAGGAGGTTACGCCGTTTTTCGCGTAATAGCGGGACATTTTCACAAGGCCTTCCGGCTTTCCGTCGGAAAAGTCCTCATTCATAGCGCCGTGGGTGTGGACATCCACAAAGCCGGGCACCAGATACTTGCCCTTGGCATCCACATCACAGGGGATACCCGCCGGGCCGATGGCAGTGATCTTGTCATTTTCCACGGTCACAGACGCTTCCCGGAAGCTGCCGTCAAGATAAACCTTTGCGTTGCCGATAATCATAGCTTACACCTCCGGCAGGCTGGCCGCGGCCACGGACTGACCCACACGGCGCATTTTCTCGTCGGGCAGGGTAACATTGCACTTGGCTGCCAGCTGGGGGAATTCATCCGCCAAAATCTCCTTGCAGACCCGCAAAATGGTATCGCCGCCCTTGCCGGACATAACACGGCCCAGCAGCATCATGTAATCCAGATCGTAGAACTGGGCGTACAGAACGGTGGTGTATGCCAGGTAAGCGCCGATGGTCTCAAAGATCGCCACGGCACGGGGGTCATCGTCCTCCATCAGCTTCTGAACAAACTTCAGCTTCTGCGCCAGAGGCAGATCCTCGGGGATCTCAATGCCCGCCCAGGGCGCCAGCTTGATCACCGCGTCCTGAGAGAAGTACTTGCAGCCAACGCCGAAGTCGGTGGACCACTCATCCTGCATAGCGCCTTCCTGCAGATCCACAGGGGCAAACGCCAGCTCGTTGATCCAGCCCAGCACATTCTGATCCTTGTCCACATAGCCAACCGCCTCGGATGTGCCCATGGCAAGGCCCATCAGATTGCCCTTGCCCAAACCGATTGCGCCTGCCAGCGCAGATACATCGCCGTCATTGGCCACCAGAATGGGGATGTTGGGGTCGATCTCTGCCGCGGCGCGGTCAAACACAGTCTTGACAAAGTCCCATTTGCTTCTGGGCACTTTATAGAAAATACTGGAGACCATGGGGGCGTTGCCAATGAAAACACCGGCAGAGGAAACGCCGATGGCGTCCACTCTGGGCATTTTGGAGGCAGCCGTCCGGAAGGCGGTCAGGATCTCCTGATACTGGTAGTTGGGATCTTCGTTCAGCTTGGGGAACCAAAGGACTTCCTCGGAATAGACACATTCCCCATCGATCACAGCGGAGACCTTCCGGTCACTTCCGCCTGCGTCAAAGCCGATGCGGCAGCCGTTCATATTGCCGCCCATGGGCTGTGCGATCTCATTGGCTGCAGGGCACTGCTCCAGAGGCAGATCCAGGATCTGAAGATCCCGCTCATACACCTGCTTGAAGAACATGCTGTCAAACTTCCGTTCCCCATCGGGGGTGTAGGCCTTCTGCAGACGCTGCGCCAGCTCGCTGCAGCCGCAGACAGATACCCGGAAGCCGCCGGTGGACCACAGCAGGAACTTGACATAGCGCTCTACATAGCGATAGTCCGCCTCTGCCATTTCGGGTGTGCCGTGGATAAAGGTATGATGTACGGAAACACGGCCCTTGTCACGCTCCAGCGCGATGGCCAGGGGCTTCTCCGCGCCCTTGAGATACGCCGCGCGCCAGACGCCAAAGGGAATGAAGGTGGGATCCAGCTTAGGCGCGTGTTTCATCTGATATTCGATTCCTAAATACTTCATAAGCGTTTCCTCCCTTTTCTTATTTGTCAAATCCGTTGGGGTTCTTGCTCTGCCAGTTCCAGGTGTCCCGGCACATATCCGTCTGATCCTTGGTTGCTTCCCAGCCCAGAACCTCACGGCTCTTGGCAGGATCCGCGTAGCAGGTAGCCAGATCTCCGGGGCGACGGGGCGCGATCTCGTAAGGCACAGCAATACCGTTGGCGGCCTCGAAAGCCTTAACCATATCCAGCACCGAGTAGCCGGTGCCTGTGCCCAGATTGAAGACGCTCTCGCCGGTGGTTTTCATCAGATGGGAAATGGCTGCCACATGGCCCTTGGCCAGATCGACCACATGGATATAATCCCGGACACCTGTGCCGTCGTGGGTGGGATAATCGTTGCCAAACACACTCAGATGATGGCGCTTGCCGATGGCGGTCTGGGAAATGAACGGCATCAGGTTGTTGGGGATGCCGTTGGGGTGCTCGCCAATGAGGCCGCTTTTGTGGGCGCCTACAGGGTTAAAGTAGCGCAGCAGCACCACAGACCACTGGCTGTCCGCCACGGTCAGATCCCGCAGGATCTGCTCGCCCATATACTTGGTCCAGCCGTAGGGGTTGGTGCAGTTGCCGGTCTTGGAGGTCTCCCGCAGAGGCATCTGGTTGTCGCCGGAATATACCGTAGCGGAAGAAGAGAACACCAGCTTCTTTACCCCGTGGTTACCCATGACCCGGCACAGGGTCATGGTGGAGCAAAGATTGTTTTCATAGTATTCAAGGGGCTTTGCAACCGATTCGCCCACAGCCTTCAGACCCGCGAAATGGATCACGCAGGCAATATCATGCTCCGCGAAAATGGTGTTCAGCAGCGCCTCATCCCGGACATCCCCTTCATAGAATGTCACTTCCCTGCCGGTGATCTGCTTCACCCGGTTCAGACTTTCGGGGTTGGAATTGCACAGATTGTCAATGACCACAGGCTCATGGCCCGCTTCGATCAGTTCAACACAGGTGTGGCTGCCGATATAGCCGGCGCCGCCGGTAACTAAAACCTTCATTTTGCCAGCTCCTTTACGATGTTTGCCATCTGCTCCCACTGGGCTTCCATATCGGAAACCAGCTTAAACTGGGTGCGGCAGCGGTACAGGTTCTGCTCCGGGTAACGGACATGGAAGTAATTGTCCCCGTCCAGATAGTCGGTCAGGAAACGGATGCCGCATTCCAGGGTCATCAGCTTTGCGCCCCAGGGCAGGTATTCCAGCTCTGCCTCGGTCAGGCCGCCCTGGGCGCCTTCCAGGAAGCCCCGGGTGTAGCGCTCATACAGCTCGATGTCAAAATTGACCTTGCTCAGATCCTGCTCATCCTCCGCATTGTGGTTCGCGCCGAAACGGATGGAGTCGCCGAAGTCATAGATAGAAAGACCGGGCATGGTGGTATCCAGGTCGATGATGCAGATACCCTCCAGGGTATCCTCGTCAATGAGGATGTTGTTCAGCTTGGTATCGTTGTGGGTGACCCGCAGGGGCAGCTTGCCCGCCCGCAGGGCGTTCACCGCCACGGAGCAGTCCTCCTTGCGGTCCATTACGAACCGGATCTCCTCCTGCACATCCTTGGCTCTGCCCAGCTTGTCCGCTTCCAATGCTGCCAGGAACTTGGCAAAGCG
>JAZNLP010000029.1:0-12650 GCA_045579165.1 Faecousia sp. | reverse complement strand
AAGACGGAGAAGACTATGCGCGCCTCATTCGGAGAAAAGGATTTTTCCGGCGATGTGGTGTTTAAGATGAAAAATGTGTCTAAGGCATTTGGGGACAGGACACTGTTTTCAGATGTCAACTTAAATGTGGAGGGCGGAGAGCGGATTGCGCTTCTGGGCGATAACGGCACCGGTAAAACCACCTTTATCAAGTGCCTGCTGGGGGAAGAGGACTGTGTCGGCAAAATCCAGTTCGGTCCTACGGTTAAATGGGGATACCTTCCTCAGACAATGCA
Source organism: Faecousia sp. (assembly GCA_045579165.1). Lineage (GTDB taxonomy): Bacteria > Bacillota > Clostridia > Oscillospirales > Oscillospiraceae > Faecousia. Next base: position 12,375 of record JAZNLP010000029.1, on the reverse strand, counting down.
TTTTGCCCACCCGGAGCGGAGTCTTTATGACACCATACTCTATGAAAAGAATTGCTCACCCCAGGTCGCACGTGACCGTCTGGGCGCTTTTTTGTTCCAGGGCGAGGATGTGTTCAAGAAAGTGGGCGACCTCTCCGGCGGAGAGCAGAGCCGCCTGCGGTTGTGCATGCTGATGGACGAAAAGATCAATCTTTTGATCCTTGACGAGCCGACTAACCATTTGGATATTGCGTCCCGAGAATGGGTGGAGGCAGCCATCGAGGAATTTGAAGGCGTTCTGATCTTCGTCAGCCATGACCGGTATTTTATCGAGAAGTTTGCTGAGCGGATCTGGCTGCTGGAAGATGGGCAGATCCGGGATTATCCCTGCGGCTACAGCAAGTACCGGAGCATTCTGGAGCACGAAGCGGCGGCAAAGCCTGCTGTGATCTCTACACCGAAACCAAAAAAGGAAAAACCTAAGGGCGGCACAAAGGAAAATGATAAGCTGATCCGCCGCCTGGAGCGGGAGATCGAGAAGCAGGAGCAGCTAATCGGCGAATTTGATGGAAAGATCGAAGCGGCTGCTTCTGATTATCAGGAGCTGACCAGACTTCTCGAAGAAAAAGAAGCAGCGGAAACGGTGCTTCTTGAGCTGATGGAGGCCTGGGAGAAAGCACAGCAATGACGGTTGACACGCCTTTCGGAAAGGTCTATAATAGTCAAAAATACCCCATAAAGGAGCGATAGATATCATGGGTTCATGTAGCGGTAATTGTTCCAGCTGTTCCTCCTCTGATTGCGGAGATCGCAAGCAGGAGAGCCTGCTGGCTGCATTAAATCCTAAATTTAGCATCAAAAAAGTCATCGGCGTTGTGTCCGGAAAGGGCGGCGTGGGCAAGTCCACGGTTACTTCCATGCTGGCGGTTGCCATGGCAAGAAAGGGTAAGCGGGTCGGCGTTCTGGACGCGGATATTACCGGCCCTTCCGCACCCACTGCTTTTGGCGTTACCGAGTGCCAGGGCGCTAATGAGGATGGCCTGTACCCGGCACTGAGTCGGGGCGGTATTCAGATCATGTCTATTAACCTTTTGCTGGATGATCCCGCATCTCCTGTTGTTTGGCGCGGTCCGGTGATCGCCGGTGCGGTCAAGCAGTTCTGGACGGATGTGATCTGGGAGGACGTGGACTATCTGTTTGTGGATATGCCTCCCGGGACAGGCGATGTGCCGCTGACGGTGTTCCAGAGCATTCCGCTGGATGGTATCGTGATCGTCACAAGCCCCCAGGACCTGGTCAGCATGATCGTATCCAAGGCAGTTAAGATGGCGAACATGATGCATGTTCCCGTGCTGGGCTTCGTGGAAAACTACAGCTACCTGCAATGCCCGGACTGCGGCAAACGAATCGAAGTGTTTGGAAAGAGCCATCTGGATGCAGTGGCAAAGGACTTTGAACTGCCGGTGTTGGCGCGTCTGCCTATCGATCCCAAGGTTGCGGAAGCTTACGATAACGGTCTGATGGAGACTGTAGATACCCAGTCTCTTAATGATGTCGTCCAGGCGATTGAGAAGCTGTAAATTAATAAGAACACGCCCACAGGTAATAACCTGTGGGCGTGTATGCTTTGTTATAATAGTTTCCCAACTACATACCAGATTACCAGTAGAATAATCAGGAAGGGAAGATAGGCAGCCAGAGCTGCAGCGCCGATATATACCACGGAGCAGCCGATATGATTCAGTCCGAAAACCAACGAGCTGATGATCAGCGTTGTCAGTACTGCTTTGGAGATCTGCTTGCCAATGACCGTTGAAAAGAAGAAGGTGTAGATAATTGCGATGACCGGGCTTACAGTGGTCAACACAGCGCCAACTACAAATTTCAGCGCGCCTACAGCAAGCATCAGCACCAGCAGACCCAGCAAGATCACAGGCGCCCAGGTGAGCAGTCCTTCCGGCAGCCACATGGAAAGAAGATATGTGGCAGCAGCATGCAGGAGCATGGCGAGAATAATGGAAAGACAACGGAAAATCAGCCAGCTTAAGATATGCTTACCCTTGGGAAGCCAGCTGTTTGCCAAGTTCACAAGGAACGCCAGGATCACCATGTTGAGAAGTTGACCGCAAACGGAGATATAATCAGATCCTGCAAAGGAAAAGATGTGCAGGTATTCACCGGACATGGAAATAAACGGTAGGGGAGAGATCAAATAATCAAGGTCAATCCCGTAACTATACACAGCAATGGTCAAGGCATAAATAAACAAAATGCCGATGGCAGAGGAAACGCTTTGATTCAAAACAGATTTTTTACCGAATATCAGTCTGCCAACAAAGCCGATCAGCAAAGTACCAACACACAGAAGCAGGACAGCTTTCAAAACTGTCTCGATATCAAAATTCTCCGGAACAAGAGATTGAAGCAGGTTTATGATTGTTTCCATAAAGCACCTCCGGGTGATAAGGAAACAGCCGCCAGGTGTCTGGCGGCTGTAATATGTCGGAAAAACTGAATTACTTCAGCTCGGCCTCGGCACCGGCTTCCTTCAGCTCGGCAACCATCTTCTCGGCATCTTCCTTGGAGACAGCTTCCTTCAGAGTCTTGGGGCAGTTGTCAACCAGGTCCTTGGCATCCTTCAGGCCCAGGCCGGTGATGGCGCGGACAACCTTGATGACGTTCAGCTTGGAAGCGCCGGCGTCCTTCAGGATAACGTCAAACTCGGTCTTCTCCTCAGCAGCCTCAGCAGCACCGCCAGCAGCGGGAGCAGCAACAGCAGCAGCAGCGGCGGAAACGCCGAAAACTTCTTCCAGAGTGTGGACCAGCTCGGACAGCTCCAGAACGGTCAGACCCTTAACTTCCTCAACGAGAGCAGTGACTTTTTCACTAGCCATTGTAATGATCCTCCTAAATAATGTTATTTGTGTTGTTTTGTGTTTGAGTTACGAACAATTAGGCTTCAGGAGCCTCGGTTGTCTCAGCGGCAGGAGTCTCGGCAGCGGGAGCTTCCTCAGCGGGAGCTTCAGCAGCAGGAGCAGCAGCGGGGACAAAACCCTCTTCCAGCTTGATACGAGCCTGATCCAGGACGAATGCCAGGCTGGAGATAGGTGCCAGGAAAGTACCCAGAACGGATGCAACCAGAGCGTTCTTGCTGGGCAGTTCGCCGAAGCCGTTCAGCTGAGCTGCGGACAGGACAGAACCCTCAACAATGCCGCCCTTGATAGCAAGGGAAACACCCTTGTTCTTCTTGGCGTACTCGCAAACGATGCGGGCAGGGGCGATGGGGTCGCCGGTGGTGGAAGCCATGGCTGTAGTACCGTTCAGAACCTCGTCGAAATCGTAGCCGTTATTCTTGGCTGCGAAACGGGTCAGAGTGTTCTTAACGACGGTGTACTCAACACCAGCTTCACGGAACTGCTTACGCAGCTCGGTATCCTGAGCGACAGAGATACCCTTGTAGTCAACGAAAACCACGGAAGAAGCTTCCTTGATCTTGCCGGCCAGGGCTTCAACAACTGCCTTTTTGCTCTCAAGAACCTTTGCGTTGGGCATGGATTTTCACCTCCGAAAAAGAAAAATGTCTTCCTGCCAGAAGACAGAAAGACACGCAAAACGATCAAAATCTTTAGCGCACCTCGGCAGGACTTATGCCTTGTGGGCACCTGCTGTCTTTGGCAACAGATGAATTTTAGCACAGGACGCAGAAAATGTCAAGCATTATTTTCAGAAAATATTGTCCGGATTTATGCGAATGGATATGAAATCAATAGATGATTTATGAATTATATAAATTGTATGAAAAGACCCCGCAATTACGACGTTCCTTTGTGCCAAGTGTCCACGCGGGAAAAATAAATGTCCGCGCTTTGCGGATTCTCTATTGACAAAAGGGGATTGAAAGTGCTATAGTATGACAATGAAATACCTAATGTGGTATCTGTAAAGGAGAGAACTACTATGAGAAGAATACTTGCAGTCCTTTTAGTGGCGCTTATGTTGTTGTCCATGACCGCCTGCGCACCTGCAGCAGACGATGGCAAGATCGTCATTGGCATCTGCCAGATCGAGCCCCATCCGGCGCTGGATGCGGCATCTAAGGGCTTTCAGGACGCGCTGATCGCTGAAATGGGTGAAGATAAGTTTGAGTTTATCGTGCAGAATGCTGCTGGCGATTCCAACACTCTGAATTCTATTATTACTGACTTCGTTTCGAAGGAAGTGGATATGATTTTGGCGAACTCTACGCCCGTACTTCAGACGGCCAATTCTGCCACAACTACCATCCCTATTCTGGGTACTTCCATTACCGAGTATGGTGTGGCTCTGGGCCTTGAGGATTTTAGTGGAACAGTCGGTGGTAATATTTCCGGTACATCTGACCTGGCTCCCTTGGATAAGCAGGCAGATATGATCCTGGAGTGGTTCCCGGACGCCAAGAATATTGGTCTGCTGTACTGTGCAGCGGAAGCTAACTCCAAGTACCAGGTGGATACCGTGGAGGAATATTTGGAGAATAAGGGCCTCAATGTGACCCAGTACTCTTTCTCCTCCACCAGTGATCTGGCTGCTGTAACCGAATCTGCTGCAGCTGCTTCCGATGTGATCTATGTTCCCACGGATAATGCCGTCGCTAACAGCACTGGTGTTATCGATGGTATTTGCCGGCCGAAGAAAGTTCCCGTGATTGCCGGTGAAGAGAATACCTGCGGCGGTTGTGGCGTAGCAACTCTGTCCATCAGCTATTATGACCTGGGTGTTGCCACCGGCAAGATGGCTGCAAAGATCTTCAAGGGTGAGGCAAAGATCGGCGAAATGCCCATTGAATATGCTGGCGCAGTGACCGCCAAGTATAACAAGGAGATCTGTGAGGATCTGGGTATTACACCTCCCGAAGGCTATGTTGCCATTGGCGAGTAAATAAGAATAATAGGAACGAGGTGGGTTCCCCACCTCGCTCTTTTTGAACGGAGAATAATGTATGGCTTTTATTAACGCCTTGCCCGGAGCGCTCGCACAGGGCCTGATTTGGGGCATCATGGCGATCGGTGTTTATATTACCTATAAAATTTTGGAAATATCTGACCTTACAGTTGACGGCTCTTTCGCCACAGGCGGCGCAGTGTTCGTTGTATTGATGATTGCCGGCTGGAATGTATGGCTTGCCATGCTTGCAGCGGTGATCGTGGGTATGCTGGCGGGCTTGGTTACCGGCTTTTTTCATACAGCATGCGGTATTCCTGCGATTTTGTCCGGTATTTTGACCCAGCTGGGATTGTGGTCTGTGAATCTTGCGATCATGGGCTGGAGCTCCAACAAGGCGATGAATCTGAACAAGGTCGAGCTGCTGGTCTCTATGCGTCATATTCAGGAAGTAAAGGCAGGATTACTGCCGTTCTATCAGCATCCGATTCTGGTGGTTGCGATCGTTACGGCTGTGATCATCGGGCTGCTTTACTGGTTCTTCGGTACGGAACGGGGTGCATCCATCCGTGCTACCGGCGCAAATGTCAATATGGCCCGGGCTCAGGGTATCAATACCAATGGCAATAAAGTTCTCGGCCTTATGATCGGCAACGGCCTTGTGGCACTTGCAGGCTGTTTGTGGACGCAGTATTTTGGTTTCGCGGAGATCAATATGGGCCGCGGCGCGATCGTTATCGGTCTGGCAGCGATCATTATCGGCGAGGTGACATTCAGCAAGCTGTTCCACAATTTTGCCCTGAAGCTGCTGGCTGTCAGCCTTGGCTCTGTTATTTACTACGTGGTTATTCAGGTGGTTATCAGCACTATGGATATCAATACCAATATGCTGAAGCTGATCTCTGCTCTGATTGTTGCAGCATTCCTTGCTGTTCCTTACTGGAAAAAGCGGTATATGCCCAAAAAGAAAAAGGCTTCTGCCAGAAAGGAGAAGCAAGATGCTTGAGATCAAGAATATTTTTAAGACCTTTAATTCCGGTACTGTCAATGAAAAGATTGCCCTTCAGGATCTGAGTCTGCATTTGAAAGAGGGCGATTTCGTAACCGTTATTGGTGGCAACGGTGCAGGTAAGAGCACCATGCTGAACTCCATCGCCGGTGCGTATGAGGTGGACGAGGGCAGCATCCTGATCGATGGAATCGATGTTACCCATCTGCCGGAGTATAAAAGAGCCAAGTATATCGGTCGTGTGTTCCAGGATCCTATGATGGGCACTGCTGCGACCATGCAGATCGAAGAAAATCTGGCTCTTGCTGCCCGTCGCGGCAGTAACAGAACATTGCGCTCCGGTATTACCGCCGCAGAGCGGGAGGATTATCGGGAAAAGCTGAAGATCCTTGGTCTTGGCTTGGAGGATCGAATGACCGCTAAGGTCGGCCTGCTGTCCGGCGGACAGCGCCAGGCGCTGACACTGTTGATGGCAACTCTGCGTCAGCCGAAGATCCTGCTGCTGGACGAGCACACAGCGGCTCTCGACCCCAAGACTGCAGCAAAGGTTCTGGAGGTCACGGAGAAGATCGTCAGCGCGAACAATCTGACGACCATGATGATTACCCACAATATGCGTGATGCCATTGCCTATGGCAACCGGCTGATCATGATGTATGATGGCAGGATCGTTGTAGATGTCAGCGGCGAAGAAAAGAAGAACCTTACGGTGGAGCAGCTGCTGGAGCTGTTCAGCAAAGCCAGCGGTTCTGACGAGGCAAACGATAAGATGCTTCTCTCCTAAGTGTATAAGAAAACACCCACAGACCTCGGTCTGTGGGTGTTTTGATTTCTGTTATTACAGATACTTAGCAGTGCTGACCTTAACGCCGGGGCCCATGGTAGAAGCGACGACGCAGGAGCGGATATACTGGCCCTTGGCAGCGGCGGGCTTAGCCTTCACGATTGCCTGAACCAGAGTGTCCATGTTCTCCTGGAGCTTCTCAGCGCCGAAGGAAACCTTGCCGATGGGGCAGTGGATGATGTTGGTCTTGTCCAGACGGTACTCGACCTTACCAGCCTTGATTTCCTGAACAGCAGCGCCGACATTGGGAGTAACGGTGCCAGCCTTGGGGGAGGGCATCAGACCCTTGGGGCCCAGAACCTTACCCAGACGGCCAACCAGGCCCATCATGTCGGGAGAAGCGACGACCACGTCAAACTCGAACCAGTTTTCCTTGGTGATCTTCTCAACCAGCTCCATACCGCCGACATAGTCAGCGCCAGCAGCCTGAGCTTCATCCAGCTTTGCGTCCTTAGCGAACACCAGAACGCGGCGGGTCTTACCGGTGCCGTTGGGCAGAACCACGGCGCCACGGACCTGCTGGTCAGCGTGACGGGAGTCAACGCCCAGCTTAACATGGATTTCGACAGTCTCGTCGAACTTAGCGGAAGCACCCTTCACAACCAGATCCAGGGCCTCATTGGGATCATACTGAACGGAGCGATCGATCAGTTTCGCGCTCTCCTTGTACTTTTTACCTCTAAACAATGTAATTATCCTCCTTAAAGTGGTGATGCGGAAAAATCCTCCCACATTTCCGAGGTTATCTCCTCGGACAGCAATTATCAGTCTACGACAGTGATACCCATGGAGCGGCAAGTGCCACGAACCTGGCTCTCAGCGGCTTCCAGAGTGTTAACGTTCAGATCGGGCAGCTTGGTCTTGGCGATCTCTGTGACCTGTGCGGCAGTCAGAGAGCCAACCTTCTGCTTGTTGGGGACGCCGGAGCCACTCTCCAGACCTGCGGCCTTCAGAACCAGCAGGGGGGTGGGGGGAGTCTTTGTGATGAAGGTGAAGCTGCGGTCTGCGTAAACGGTGATGACAACAGGAATCTTGTAGCCTTCCATGGACTGGGTACGGGCGTTGAATTCCTTGATGAAAGCGGCGATGTTAACGCCGTGCTGACCGAGAGCGGGACCAACAGGGGGAGACGCGGTTGCCTTAGCGGCATTGATTTGAAGCTTGATAATACCAGTGACTTTCTGTGCCATAATAAGCACCTCCTGAATAAAATGTGGTAATGATGCGCTTTGCGCATTTCTTTCGGGGCATCAGCCCCTCCCACCGTTCCGGCCGGTATTTCGGCCCGGTGCGTTTACGGGGATACGACCTCAACCTGATCGAGCTCAAACTCGACAGGGGTTTCCCGGCCAAACATAGATACGATCACGCTGACCGAGTTCTTTTCCACCTCGATGGTCTCCACAACGCCGGTGAAGGAACTCAGAGGACCGTCGAGAATACGAACCGTGTCACCAACAGTGTAGTTGACAACGATCTCGCGCTTTTCAACGCCCATCTGGTAGACCTCGTCATCGGTTAGGGGAGTGGGATCATTGCTGGTTGAACCGACAAAGCCGGTAACACCGCGAATGTTCCGGATCACATGCCAGGTGTCGTCACTGTAAACCATCTTTACCAGCACATAGCCGGGGAAAACCTTGCGGTCGTAAGTTTTGCTGACACCGGACTCGGTGATCTCTGTGACAGTCTCCAAAGGGATGGAGATTGACAGGATCTGGTCCTGCAGGTGACGGCTTTCAATGGTTTTCTCGATGGTTGCCTTTACAGTGTTTTCATAACCGGAATAGGTATGGACTACATACCATTTTGCAGCTTCTGCCATAGCGATACCTTAGTGGAACACCTTGATCAGACCAGTGATCAGGGTTTGGGCGACCAGGTCGAACAGCCAGATAAATACGCCGACAACCAGAACACAGGCGACGACGATCAGAGCGTTCTTCAGTACCTGCTTGGGAGTGGACCACACGACCTTCTTGAGCTCGCTGCGAAGCTCACGGAAGTATCTGCAGATGTGGCCCAAGGTTCTTGCGAACCAGTTTTGCTTTTTGACTTCTGCCATTGCAAACGGGCCTCCTTACTTCGTCTCGTTGTGAGTGGTGTGTTTTTTGCAGAATCTGCAGTACTTCTTCATTTCGAGACGGTCAGGGTCATTCTTCTTGTTTTTCATGGTGTTGTAGTTTCTCTGCTTGCACTCGGAGCATCTCAAAGTGACTTTAACGCGCATAACGGCACCTCCTTAAATATTGCCTCCCTGCATGCCCCGGCTAGAAAAATTTAGGAAGCGGTACACCATAATTACCGCTCCGGGGTTGAAAAAGGCGCACTAACAAAGCCCTTTTTTCACAGGTAGAACCATTCTACCACAGGATTCATGCCGCGTCAACAATTATTTTACCGTTTTTCCAACTTTTTTACATGAATTATACGGACATTTGGGTCATGTATATGCAAACCCCAGCATATTCTGCTATGGGGTGATAGAATGAAACAAGGAAACTGGAAACTGTGCCTGAAATGGGTCGCTCTGACGGAGGCTGTTGGGCTGCTGGCGGGACTGCTTAGCAGGGAAGGGACGATGCTCTATCAGCAATATGCTGTAAAACCGCCCTTAACACCGCCGGGTTGGGTATTCGGTGTAGTCTGGACGATCCTGTACGCACTGATGGGGATCGGGATATGCCGTGTTCTTGGGACGCAAAATCAAAGTAAGGGAAACAGATGCCTGAATCTGTTTATTGCACAGCTGATCGTAAATTTCTTTTGGCCGCTGCTGTTCTTTAACGCACAAGCCTTTGGTTTCGCCCTAATCTGGCTTGCGCTGCTTTGGGTGCTGGTTCTGGCAATGATCCTGTGTTTCTATCGAGTTAATCGCCGGGCGGCTTGGCTGCAGATCCCTTATTTGATCTGGCTGACATTTGCTGCGTATCTGAATACGGGTGTTTGGCTGTTAAACGGATAATAATGAAAAGGCATATGAAAATATGCCTTTCTTTTTTTATTTTTATATTGTATAATACTCTCGTATTTGTCGTAAAGAAAGAGTTTCTCTTAGGAAGTGATATGCGTATGAAAAGAATTATGGCCATTGACTACGGCGATGCCCGTACCGGTGTCGCGGTTTCAGATTTGCTTTGCAGTATTGTCGGCAGCACGGTAGTGGTGCGAAGTCGGGATACCCAGAAGGCCCTTGCGGATATTGTAGCCATAGCAAAGCAAAACGATGTGGAGAAGATCGTGGTTGGACTGCCGAAAAATATGGATGGCACTGAAGGCCCACGGGCAGCCCTGTGCCGGGAGTTTGCGAAGCAACTGGAAGCGGCATCCGGATTGCAGATCGTCATGTGGGACGAGCGCAGGACGACTGTGGAAGCCCACAATATCCTTTCTCAGCATAATTACCATGGGAAAAAGCGTAAAGAGACGGTAGATGCAGTAGCTGCATCCTTGATTTTGGAGGGCTATCTTGCCTTTTTGGGACGGTAAAATAATTCTCGCAGACCTGTTATCAGAAGCAGCGCGCCAAAGAGCTTCTTTAGTATTGAGGTATCTATAAATTTACTGAGCATGGATAGAAGAAAAGCGCCAATACAGCCAAAAATGATGGCAGGCAGGATCGTTTTCCACGGTATGGTTTTTTGACGCAGGCGCACAAGGCTGACGCTGCCGGCTGCCGCAATAAAAAACATTAAATTGATTGCCCGGGCAGTTCCCGGGTCCATACCCAGCACTAGAGTCAGCCATAGGATCAGAAGGGTGCCTCCGCCGATCCCCAAGCCTGCCAAAAATCCAAGCAATGCGCCCATTACCATGGCGATGGGAAAGGAATTCACCATAGGTATCGAATGCCTCCCCACAGGATCATGATCCCTAGGATCCGATGAAGCCACTTTACAGGAATGCGTTTTCCGGCGTAAGCGGCAAGGATCCCACCGGGGATACTCCCCAAAAGATAGGGGAGCGCCTGCTGAAAGGGAAGTCCTGTTTGCCCTGCCGTAACGGTGAGGGAAATCAGGCAGATTGGCATGATAATCGAAACGGAAGAGGGGAATACCTGTTCTTCCTCCAGTTCTGTAAGTCCTGTTAACGCGGGGACAAGCACCATTCCGCCACCCGCGCCGAACAGACCGTTCACGGCGCCTGCCACAGCACCACTGATGTGAATGCCAAAACGCTGCTTCCAATTCATAAACCTTCGCCTCCTGTGAAGATTTTTACACCGGAGGATAAAAATATACATAGGAGGTAATCATGTATACAACGAACCATTTTATCTGGCTGGGAATATGCGCGCTGCTTGTTACGAGTGCGCTTATCTGGATGAAACGGAAAAAGCTGCCCCTGGAGAAACTGCTGACATTTTGCTGTATCGGCTGTATTTTCTCTGAATTAACAAAGGTGTTTGGCACGATAACCTTTGCACCGTCTGCTGACGGAAGTATGATGTATCCTTACTTACCGATGAGCAATCTTCCGCTGCACTTGTGCTCCATTCAGATCATCAATATTTATTATTGCCGATTCTCCAAAAACGAAAAAATCAAGAGGATACTCCTTGCGTTTATGTATCCGTCCTGTACCATCGGCGCATTTATGGCGCTGATGATCCCTACGATCTTTTCCGGCGAAGTGACCTTCCAGGAAGCGTTCTTAAGAGCCCATCCGTATGAGTATTTTCTGTACCATGCCATGCTGGTCATGCTGGGTATTTACATTCTGATCAGCGGCCAGGTGGATCTGAAGCCCCGGCATTATCTGTCGAGCCTTGGGATCTTGTTCTTGCTGGCTTTCTTCTCCCTGTATATAAACTCCATGTTCGCTTCGGCTACTTACGAGAACGGCACACTGATCAGCGTAGACTATGTTCCAAACCTTTTCTTTACCTACGCACCGCCCATCGACATTAAATTGACGCAAATGTGGCACTGGTATGTATATCTGCTTATTATCTTAGGCTTGGCAGTAATCTTAGTGACGCTGTTCTATATTCCCGTATTTCAAAAAGCAAGAAAAATGAAGCAAGCCCAGCTGGTAAAATAAAAATAACCGCCCGGATCAGTGATCCGGGCGTTGATTTTTCAGCTTTGCTGTGCGCGCTTGACACAGGCAATCAGGTTATAATATTCCATCTGCCGTATGGTATCCTGCTCTTTTGCGGCTTCGGTTTCCAGCATCTTCACGCCGTCCTCCCGGGCAAGCAGCTCGCGAAACATGGGAAGATCCTGCACCTGACGGAACCACAGATCGGGCGAATCAAAGGCAAACATATCCACCAAAAACGGATAGGTCAGTACCGTTTCTGCCAGTGCACGCGTCGTCATGTTCTGTACGGTTTCTTCCGGCACATAGCATGCCCGTTTTCTGGCAGTGGAACTGTTAAAAGCCGACAGTTCCGGATAACGGAACGCCTGATTGCTCTTCCACGTGGCAGAAAAGATACAAAGCGTCATTGTTACTGCCAGCAGCAAAGCCAGCGCTGCTGCGTTTCGTTTCATGCATATCACTCCTTTTCCAAAACAGTGATTGCCGTTGAACTTTTTATAAAACAGGCTGCGTTTTCAAGCGCAGCCTGTTTTTCTCTTTTTTACAGTGCTGCGACGGCGTTTTTGACCACTTCCAC
>JAZNLP010000028.1:0-4039 GCA_045579165.1 Faecousia sp. | reverse complement strand
GTTGGACTTTTTCTGGTGGGGGAGGACGGATTCGAACCATCGAAGCGATACGCAGCAGATTTACAGTCTGTCCCCTTTGGCCACTCGGGAACTCCCCCATATGCAATTACTGTTTGTTGGAGCCGGTAGACGGACTCGAACCCCCGACCTGCTGATTACAAATCAGCTGCTCTACCAACTGAGCTATACCGGCGGCTCAAACAGAACACGCTTATTATAGCACGGCTCGTCAAAATGTCAAGCACTTTTTTCTCCATTTTCGGTTTTTTCTTTCCTATCAACGAATTTGACAAGCATTCTCCGAAAACCCTCCCTATTCATTACAACAAATGACAATATTTATCATTTTCCCTATTCCCCCGTTGACATTTTGTAACTTAATATATATAATAGGGCGGATGATCGGAGGAAATGATATGTTGATTCTTGAAAAGCTATTAACCTTTCTGTCCGCAACGATGGAGGTTCCTACCCTCTACGGCTGGTTTCATATATTATGGCTGGTAATCATGGTTGCCGGCATTGCGCTTGCTTGGTGGCTCGGCCCCAAGGCAAGCAAAAAGCAAGTGCACAGTATCGTGCTGATCACTGCCATTGTAGTTGCCCTTTTGGAAATCTATAAGCAAATTGTATTTACTTTTTCCGTAACCGAAGCAGGCATCACAGGAGATTACCCCTGGTATATTTTCCCCTTCCAGTTTTGTTCCACGCCCATGTATGTGGGGCTCCTTGCCGGTCTAATCCGCAAGGGCAAAATCAGTGACTGTCTGTGTTCCTACCTGGCCACCTATGCAGTATTTGCCGGTTTGGTAGTGATGATCTATCCAGGCGATGTATATATTGAGACCATTGGTGTCAATATTCAGACCATGTTCTGCCACAGCAGCATGCTCCCCATCGGTATGCTTCTGTTTGCCTCCGGGCGCGTAAAGTTGGAATTCAAAACATTGCTGAAGGCCGCCTGTGTCTTTGCAGTGGCAGTGATCCTGGCCTGCAGCATGAATGAGATCGCCTATTACTCCGGTCTGCTGGAAACCGAAAGCTTTAATATGTTCTATTTCAGCCGCCATTGCGATCCTCATCTTCCTGTGTATTCTCTGATTCAGCCTCTGGTTCCCTACCCCATCAGCCTGTTGATCTACATTCTTGGCTTTACGGCCGCAGCCTATATCATGATGCTGATTCCCACGCTCTGCACCTATAAAAAGCGCCACGCAAAGGCCGCTGCCAATTGACAACCATTTCAAGCCCTGCTATAATAGTGGGGCTTATTTTTTACAAAGGAGCTGCCTAATGGGATTTGTAGAATTGCTGTTGCTGGCCCTCGGTGTTAGCATGGATGCTTTCGCCGTTTCCATCTGCAAGGGGTTATCGGTTAAAAAAGCCGGATTAAAGGAAATGGCAACCTGCGGAGTTTGGTTTGGCGGATTTCAGGCGCTGATGCCCTTGATTGGCTTCTTTGTTGGCGCACTGTTTTATGACGCTATCTCAAATTTCGATCACTGGGTTGCCTTTGGTCTTCTGGCGCTGATCGGTGCCAACATGCTCCGGGAAGCCTTCTCCAAGGAAGAGGAATGCGAAGATTGCAAGGGCGGGGATTTTCGTTTTAAAACCATGTTCGTTATGGCCATTGCCACCAGCGTAGATGCACTGGCCATTGGCATCTCTCTGGCTATGGCAGGCAATGTCAACATTTGGTTGGCGGTCGCCTTTATTGGCGTCATCACCTTGTTGATGTCCGCTCTGGGAGTAAAAATTGGCAATGTATTTGGTGCAAAATACGAAAAAAAGGCAGAAGCCGCCGGCGGCATTATCCTGATCCTCTTGGGTCTGAAGATCCTGCTGGAGCATTTAGGAATCCTATTCTAAAACAGTCCGGAGCTGAGACCTCTCAGCTCCGGTTTTCTTATGTTCAACAGAAACATTTCCTATAGAGGGAAACCTTTGCCCCAAGGGTTTCTATTCCCCAATATACACAAAAACTCCGTGCCGATTATTCAGCACGGAGTTTTACTTTAATTTAACTGAGAATTACACCAGCTCAATGACAGCCATTTCAGCAGCATCACCGCGGCGAGGACCGGTACGGGTCACTCTGGTATAGCCGCCGTTACGGTCAGCATACTTGGGGGCGATCTCCTTGAACAGCTTGTTTGCTACGCTCTCATCGGTGATGAAAGACAGAGCCTTACGGTAAGCAGCCAGGTTGCCCTTCTTGCCCAGGGTGATCATCTTCTCAACCACGGGCTGAACTTCCTTGGCGCGGCAGAAAGTAGTCTCCATCTTACCGGTTCTCAGCAGGTCAGTAACCTGCTGACGCAGCAGAGCCTTTCTCTGAGTGCTGGTCTTGCCCAGCTTACGAGTGCCAAACATGAACGTTTCCTCCTTCTTGAAAGGTTACATTAACATTAGTTGTTGCTGCCAGAATCTTCGCTGGCCAGGGACAGGCCCATCATCTCCAGCTTCTTCTGAACTTCGTCCAGGGACTTCTTGCCCATGTTGCGGACCTTCATCATATCCTCACCGGTCTTGCTGATCAGGTCGGCAACGGTGTTGATATTGGCGCGCTTCAGGCAGTTGAAGCTACGGACGGACAGATCCAGCTCATCAATGGTCATGGCCAGTTTTGCATCGGGGCGATCTGCGCTCTTTTCCACAACGGTGGAACCGGCGGTGACAGAATCAGACAGGTTGGTAAACACAGTCAGATGGTCACTGAGGATCTTTGCGCCCAGAGAAACAGCGTCCTTGGCGGAGATGGTGGAATCGGTCCAGACCTCAAGGGTCAGTTTGTCGAAGTCGGTCTTATCGCCGACTCGGCAGGGCTCCACCGTGTAGTTCACCTTTTTTACAGGAGAATAGATGGAGTCAATGGGAATCACGCCGATGGAAGTCTGGGCGTTCTTGTTACGATCAGCAGAATCATAACCGCGGCCCTGGGACAGGGTGATTTCCATATTAAAAGTGGCGCCCTCACCCAGAGTGCAGATATGCAGCTCGGGATTCAGGATCTCAACCTCGCCGTCGGCCTTGATATCACCGGCGGTCACTTCGCAGGGGCCAACAGCGTCGATGTAGACAGTCTTGACTTCCTGGGTGTGCAGCTTCATGATCATCCGCTTGACGTTCAGAACGATCTCGGTCACATCCTCGGTGACACCGGGAATGGTGGAGAACTCGTGCTGAACACCGGCGATCTTAATGGAGGTAGCGGCATAGCCAGGCAGGCTGCTCAGCAGGATACGACGCAGGGAGTTGCCCAGCGTCATACCGTAGCCGCGCTCCAAAGGTTCCACCACATACTTGCCATAGGCGGAATCTTCAGGGATATCCATGCAATTAATGCGAGGCTTTTCAATTTCTACCATGATAAAAAACCCTCCTTCTCAAGAGTATGGGATGTAGAATGCATCCCACAATTGACAATACGGACAAATAGGGGGTCAATTACTTGGAGTACAACTCGACGATGAGGTGTACTGCGATATCGAAGTCGATATCTGCCTGAGTGGGCATAGCAATGACCTTACCGGTCAGGGTGTTCTTATCACGATCCAGCCACTTGGGGGCAGCAACAAAAGTGTCAGCTTCCTTCAGTGCCTTGAAGAAGTTGTTGGAAACGCTCTTCTCGCAAACAGCCACCACATCGCCAACCTTCACCAGGTAGCTGGGAATGTTGACACGGTTGCCGTTAACGGTAAAGTGGCCATGGTTCACCAGCTGGCGAGCCTGGCGGCGGGAGTTCGCAAAACCCAGACGGTACACGACGTTATCCAGGCGGCGCTCAACATAGGTCAGCAGCACTTCACCGGTGTTGCCTTCAGCACGAGCGGCCTTGTCGTAGTAGTTGCGGAACTGCTTCTCCTGGATGCCATAAACAAACTTGACCTTCTGCTTTTCGGTCAGCTGAGTAGCGTACTCAGACTTCTTAGCTCTTCTCTGACCGCCGGGGTTCTTGTTGGAAGTCTTGTTGTAACCCATTGCGGCAGGAGAAACGCCCAGCTTTCTGCAACGCTTCAGCACAGGCTGCATATTCTTA
>JAZNLP010000027.1:0-3484 GCA_045579165.1 Faecousia sp. | reverse complement strand
AAGGTAAACGGCAAGATCGGAAAGGGATTTCTGATCCTGCTGGGTGTCGGCCCTAACGACACGGAAAAAGAGTGCCGGTATCTGGCAGAAAAGGCTCTGGGTCTGCGGATTTTTGAGGACGAAAACGGAAAAATGAACCTGGGCCTGGACGCTGTGGGCGGCCAGGTGCTGGTTGTCAGCCAGTTCACCCTCTACGGAAACTGCCGCAAGGGCCGCCGCCCCAGCTTTACCGATGCTGCCGGCCCGGAGCTGGGTAACGCCCTGTATGAAAAATTCCTTTCTGTCTGCCAAGAGCTGGGCTACCCGCCGCAACACGGAGAGTTTGGCGCGGATATGCAGGTAGCATCCGTCAATGACGGGCCTGTGACGCTGATCCTGGACACAGATCAGCTGATGGACACCCCCAGGAGGTAACCATGCTGAAGATCCACACCCTGCCCCTGGGCAGCTACCAGACCAACTGCTATATCGTCCATGAGGCATCTTCCAAAACCTGCGTCATTATCGATCCCGGCTACCAGGCAGAGGAGCTTTTGCTGCAGCTTAGGCAGCTGGGGCTGACCCTGGAAGCCATTTTGCTGACCCACGGGCATTTCGATCATGTAGGCGCTGTAAAGACCCTTGCTGCCGAAACCGGCTGCAAAGTGTATATCCACAGTGACGAGCAGACCATGCCCACTGCGTTTACCGCAGGATCTCTATACTTTACTGACACCTATGCCGGCGGCGACCGGCTGGCGCTTTCCGGACTTTCCTTCCGGGTGCTCCACACCCCGGGGCATACCCCCGGCTCTGTGTGCCTGATCTGCGAAAACGCCATCTTCTCCGGGGACACCCTGTTTGCCGGCTCTTGCGGCAGAACAGATCTGCCCGGTGGAAGCTGGTCTCAGATCCGAAAAAGCCTAGGAAAGCTTTCTGCCATGGAGGGGGATTTCGGTGTTTATCCCGGCCACGGAGAACCGACAACTTTGGCGCTGGAAAAGCAGTATAATCCCTATATGCAGTAAATGATGTTTGTTTGGCATCTGCCAAACACCGTGTCATTCCGAGCCTGCGTGGTGCTCCGCGCAGCGAATCTTAAATTCAAATGATTGCCGGTGGCAATCATACATTGATTTAAGCAGGCGTGGGAATCTCCCGGTATCAGGTTGATATGATCAACGCAGTCCGGTGAATAGAGTTACATTTCCCCGGGAGATTGCCGCGTCGCTTGCGCTCCTCGCAATGACAGTTTTTAATCCCACACCAAGTCTAAATCTGAATATCCCTTACGAGGAATTTCTATGAATCTGACACTCATCGGTCATGATGACCGTTACGCGGTGGAGCAGCTGCTGATGGCGCTGTTCCCTGCCGATACCCAAGGCGATGCGGTATCTGCCCTTCATCGGGGACAGACCTTTCTCACCGCCGTGACCACCGTCACCGTGGGCGGCAGGACTGTCCGGGCTTCCCGGCGACTGAAAGCTGACCGGGAGACAGTGCGGCTGCGCCGTCAATGCCTGCAGCAGAGCCTGTATCTGGCTGCGGTAAAGCTGCTGGATGCTGTTCCCGCCTGGGGCGCTCTTGCAGGGGTTCGCCCCACCAAGATCAGCACAAAGCACCTTTTGGAAGGCGGTACGCCCGCATCTGCCCGCAAGCTTTTGAAGGACATCTACTATGTGACGAAGCCCCGCCGGGAGCTGGCGGTGGACTGCTCGATTTCCACGGTCAAGGCAGCAGAACTGCTCAGACCGGAGGACATTTCCCTGTATGTGGGCATTCCCTTCTGCCCTACCCGGTGCAGCTATTGCAGCTTCGTCAGCCGGACTGTTGGCAAAAAAACGGAGCTTTTAGAGCCGTATCTGCAAGCCCTTTTTCAGGAAATCGCCTGCACAGGCGAGCTTCTTGCCCGCTCCGGCAAAAAAGTGCGTACCCTATACATAGGCGGCGGCACACCCACAACCCTGTCCGTTTCCCAGATGGACAGGCTGCTGGAAGCGATCCGGACGCATTTTGACCTATCCCAGTGCCTGGAATTTACTGTGGAGGGCGGCAGACCTGACACCCTTACCTTGGAAAAGCTGCAGCATATCCGCGCCGGGGGCGCGGACCGCATGAGCATCAATCCCCAGACCATGGAAAATGCCGTTCTGAAAGCCTGCGGCCGGCCTCACACCGGAGAGGATGTGCTCCGTGCCTATGAATGGGCAGTTTCCGCCGGTTTCCGGGATATCAACATGGATCTCATCGCCGGGCTGCCTCAAGACAGCTTTGACGGTTTCCGCCGGTCTTTGGATGCGGTGGCAAGCCTGCTTCCCGCCAACATCACGGTGCATACTCTGGCACTGAAAAAAGGCGCGGACCTGTTTGAGCGCCCCACGAAGCTTCCCTCTCAGGAGGCCGTGGCGGAAATGGTGGACTATTCCAACCGCGCCCTGCGCGCCTTAGGCTACGGCCCCTATTACCTGTACCGGCAGAAATACATGTCCGGTTCTTTTGAAAATGTTGGCTGGAGCCGGAATCACCGGGACTGCCTGTATAATATCTATATGATGGAAGAGCTGCACACCATCGTTTCCCTGGGCGGCGGCGGTATGAACAAAGTAAATCTGCCCGGCGGCAAGCTCCAGCGCTTCCACAATCCCAAATTCCCGGAGCAGTATATCGAAATGATCGATTCTGTGCTGGAGGATAAGAAGACCCTGACAAAACTTCTATAGGTCGGATTTTGGGACTGTTAACCATGTCATTCCGAGACCCCAAAGGGGTCGTGGGAATCTCCCGGTACAGTGTCGAAGGGCAGCAAACGAGGAAAGATTTCACCAGGAGATTGCCACGTCGCTTGCGCTCCTGGCAATGACACCGAATCTTTGTCTGCTCACAAATCTAAATTCTAAAATTCACTTTCCATGGAAAGGAAGTATCGCGCTTGGATACCTTGATCTCCAATGTTACCATCGTTACCATGAACGAGCGTATGGATGTGCTGTTCGGCGCCCATTTGGGCATCACCGACGGCAAGATTGCATACATCAGCAAGAAACCTCCGGAGGAAAAGCCCGCCACCATTATCGACGGCACCGGCATGGTGCTGATGCCGGGCCTTGTAAACTGCCATACCCATCTGGCTGCCACCGCCCTTCGCACCTACTGCGATGAGCTTGCTCCCGCCCAGGCGCTTGAGGAGCTGCTGAAGCGGGAGGCGAAGATGGACTCCCGCTGCGCCAAGGCGGCAGCGACAGTTGCCATCGCCGAATGCCTGCGGTTTGGCGTGACCTCCGTTTCTGACCTGTACTATTACCCCGATGCCACCGCGGAAGCCGTAAAGGAAGCCGGCATCAAGGCAAATATCGCCTTGTCTTCCTACCGGTTCATCGATGAAAACGAAGAATTTGACTTCGAGACCGACGAACAGTGCCGGGAGCTGCAGCGGGTCGTGGAGAAATGGAACGGCTATGATGATGGCCGCATCCGGATCGACGCAGGCATCTACGCAGAATAT
>JAZNLP010000026.1:0-12625 GCA_045579165.1 Faecousia sp. | reverse complement strand
CTTTTTCTCCTTCTTCATCGCCAACCGGATTGTATCCAGGACAAGGCTGACGGTCTGTCTGGATGCTGTCTTATAGGCCACAATGCTGTTGTCATACAGGTCCCGGATTATGGACAGATACAGCACACCTTCCTTGGTATGAATATAGGAAATATCTGTGACCCACTTCACATTGGGTCTATCTGCGCGGAACTGGCGTGCCAGCAGGTTTTCGTATTTATGTGCTTGCTGCCCGAGATTTATCCACTTCCTACGGCGACGAATTTCCGACAATAGGCCATACTTTTTCATTATTCTAAGAACTGTTTTAGGATTTCTCTTTATATTTCTGTCTTGTAACCACTTCCAGACCCGTCTGTATCCGTAAGTCTTATCTGTCTTGTTCTGACACTCCTGGATCTTCTCGGCCAGATCTGCATCCTGCTCACGCTGTCCGATTCTTTTTACAAAGTCGTAGTAACCACTACGGGATACTTCAAAGAACTTACACATAACTATTACCGGATACTCATTTCGATGACGATAGATGACTGCATACTTTACCTTTGGCCTCACATCCTTTCTGTGGACTGCAGAAAATCCTGCAATAGCTCCACTTCCATTTTTAACCGCTTGTTTTCATACTTGTATTCCTGCAATGTCTTTGCCGGTTTTCGTCCGCGGACTTTAGGCATTCCCTTCGCAACCTTCCGCCGCTGCCGCTTTAGAAGATTGTGTATAGGCCGATCTCCTTCTAAACCTAACTCGTCCTCAATCTCTCTGTGGCTCATTCCGGCAGCCAGCATGCCCTCAATCACAGGCAGTAATGCAACCATATTGGTATATCTTCGTTTGCTCATAATGAATCCCCCCTAATGTAGTTATTATCCTACATTAGGGGGGATTTTGTCTATTGTCCAATTTTACTGGTTCTGTCCAGTGGGGATCGGCGGGGTGTTTTTTTGTTTATCGGTCTTCCCGGTAGTAGTTCAGACCTAAGGCGGCGGGCAGTCCGCTGCCTTGCTTGTTGCGGATCGACATGATCACCAGCACGATGGCGGTGATGATAAAGGGCAGCGCCTGATACAGCTGGGTGGGGATCTCTGCCAGCCAGCTAAGCGCCCCGGGGAACGCCACAGCCAGGGAGCTTCCGGACACCCGCAGGGTGTTGAAGAAGCCAAAGACCAGCGTACCCAAAATCGCCAGCGCCGGATTCCAGTTGGCGAAGATCACCAGCGCCACAGAGATCCAGCCGTAGCCGTTGATCCAGCAGATGGAGCTGAAAGAGCCGCCCATGTTCAGCGCCATGTAGTAGCCGCCCAGACCCATGATGCCGCAGCCGAGGCAAATGTGCAGGTACTTGACCCGCTTGACATTGATGCCCACGGAATCTGCCGCGGCGGGATTCTCGCCCACGGAACGCAGCCGAAGACCCGGTGCGGTGTGGCGCAGATACCACCACAGGGCAATGGCGATGGCCACGCCCAGATACACTAGAATGTTGTGGCTGAAAAGACCCTCGCCCAGAACAGGGATCTTGGAAAGCAGGGGGATCTCAATGGGCGAAAAACCGGCAATGATGTTCTCGTAATCGCCCATGACCGGCCAGCCGGTGGCCTTGAGGAAGTTACCCACAAAGAAGTAAATGCCAAGGCCGAAGGTGGTCAGGGTCAGGCCGGTGATGTTTTGGTTTGCCTGTAAAGAGACTGTCAGCCCCGCAAACAGCAGACCGCACAGGGCGCCGATGAGGAAGGCGGACAAAATGCCCACCAGCAGGGAGTTTGTAAAGCAGCCCAGCATATAGCCGAAGATGGCGCCAACAGCCATGATGCCCTCGACGCCCAGGTTGAGACTTCCGGACTTTTCCACAATGATCTCGCCCACCGTGCCGTACAGCAGGGGGATGTTATAGACCACGATGGCAAACAGGAAGGAAGTAATAACACTTAACTGATCCATGGTTAACCCTCCTTCTTTGTGCGCTGGATCTTGAAGCGGATCAAGAAGTCCGCTGCCAGGATCAGAAACAGAATAAAGCCCTGGAGCATATTGGCGAAGCTGGAATCCACCTGCTTAAAGGTGGCGGCGGCGATGACAGAGCCGTGATGCAGCAGGCTCAGCAGCGCCGATACCAGCAGGATCGCCCAGGTGTTCAGCTGCGCCAGCCAGGAGACGATGATGCCTGTCCAGCCCACATCCGCGGTGATGGTGGTGGAGAGAGTACCCACGGTGCCCATTTTGAAGGCAGCCGCCAGACCGATGAGGCAGGCGGAAAGGAAAACCGTCCGCAGCACGATGCGGTTTACCTTCATGCCCGCATACCGGGCAGATCCGGGGCTGTCGCCCACCACATTGATCTCATAGCCCTGCTTGGTGTGCTTGAGGTATACAAAGAGCAATGCCGCGATGATCAGAACCAGGATCACACACAGATTCAGCTCAAACTTGCCGCCCATGGGGAAATTGGGGAACATGGCGTTTTCCGGCAGCTTCTGGGGCACAGGGCGCAGATCCTCCGCCTTGAGGAAGAAATTCCATTCGGCTTTGGTGCCCATGATGTAGGAAAGCAGATAGATGGCCACATAGTTGAGCATCAGGGTCAGCAGGGTCTCGTTTGTGCCGAATCTGACCTTCAGAGCCGCCACTGCCAGACCGTACAGACCCGCAGCCACCATAGCCGCAAGGCACATCAGCACCAGCACCAGCACAGAGGGCAGGCCTGCCGGCAGATTCAGCGCCACCGCGGAGGCCGCCAGAGCGCCCATGATAAACTGACCCTCGCCGCCGATGTTCCAAAAGCGCATCTTAAAAGCAAGGCTGAGGCCCAGAGAGGTCAGCGCCAGAGGTACAAAGCGGATGAGGTAGTTGATAAAGGTCTTGTAGGCGATCTTGTTGCCGATAGTACCCATGGTGAACATCCGGGTGTAGTAGGCGATGGGATCAACGCCGATGGACAGCAGGATCGCGCCACCCAGCAGCAGGGCGATGGCAATGGCGCACACATAAAACAGCACCTTTTTCCACAGGGGACAGTTTTCGCGCTTTACGATATGAAATTTCATGCTTCGCTGTCCTCCTTTTCAGGCTGCTGGGCAAAAAGGGTATCCCGGGCGATGCCCGCGGGCTTATCCTCATATTTATCTGTCAGATCCAGCGCGCCGGTCATCATCAGACCCAGCTCTTCCTTGGATGTCTTGTGGGCGTGGACAACACCCATGACCTTGCCGTGGCACAGCACCAGGATCTTGTCGCACAGAGCCATCATCACATCCAGATCCTCGCCTACGAACAGGATACCCACACCGTTGACTTTTTGCTGGTTGAGGATGTTGTAAATGGCGTAGGAGGAGTTGATGTCCAGACCGCGCACCGGGTAGGCGGTGACGATGACATTAGGCCCGGCCTTGATCTCCCGGCCCAGAAGCACCTTCTGCACATTACCGCCGGACAGCCGGCGCACCGGGGTCTCGGTGGAGGGGGTGACCACATCCAGCTCCCGGATGACGGTATCTGCCGCTTCCCGACCCAGCTTCCGGTCCACGAAAGGACCTTTGGTGTCGGCGTAATTTTTCAGGATCATGTTGTCCGTAATGGAAAGGGACGGGGCAAGGCCCATGCCCAGCCGATCCTCGGGAATGAAGGACATGGCGATGCCCTTTTCCAGGATGGCCTTGGGGGAGAGACCTACGATATTGTCGCCCTTGTGGATCATCTGACCCTTAACGATGGGCCGCAGGCCGGCGATGGCCTCGCACAGCTCCTTCTGGCCGCAGCCGGCGATGCCCGCAACACCCAGGATCTCACCGCCCCGGATATAGAAGCTGACATTGTCGATGGCGGTAGCGCCCTCGTCGCTTTTGATGGAAACATCCCGCAGCTCCAGCAGCGGCCGGGTCTTTTCCACCGTGGGGCGGTCGATGTTCAGATCGATCTTCCTGCCCACCATCCACTCGGTCAGCGCCTGCTCGTTGGTGTCGGCGGTGTCCACGGTGGTGATGTATTCGCCCTTACGCAGGATCGTCACCCGGTCAGAGATCTCCATCACTTCGTTGAGCTTGTGGGTGATGATGATAATGGCGTGACCTTCTTCCTTCATCCGCCGCAGGACATGAAAGAGCTTTTCGATCTCCTGCACCGTCAGCACGGCGGTAGGCTCGTCAAGAATGATGATCTTCGCGCCGTAATACAGCACCTTGATGATCTCCAAAGTCTGCTTTTCGGACACGGCCATGTTGTAGACCTTCTTTTTGGGGTCGATATCAAAGCCGAAGCGGTGGGCGATCTGGGAAACCTCGTCGTAGCGGCTCTTTTTCAGCACCGGGGATGCCTTTTCCTTGCCCATCCAGATGTTGTCGGCGGCGGAGAACACATCCACCAGCTTAAAGTGCTGATGCACCATGCCGATGCCCAGCTTTTTGGAATCCTCGGGAGAGCTGATGGAAACTTCCTTCCCGTCCACAAAGATCTGACCGCTGTCAGGCTTGTAAATGCCGGAGAGCATATTCATCAGGGTGGTCTTGCCCGAGCCGTTTTCGCCCAGCAGGGCAAGGATCTCCCCCTGTTTGACGTTCAGGTTGATCCCTTTGTTGGCGATCACGCTGCCAAAGGCTTTGGTGATGCCACGCATTTCGATGGCGTACTGTTCTGCCATAAAGCCGCCTCCTTTATACTAAATGGTTCAAAAACACAAGAGAAAAGAAGTTTCTGGGCGCTTAGCGCCTTGGCCCCCTCTGACGAGGGGGCTGTCAGCCGAACAGGCTGACTGGGGGAGAGAAAACAATTCTTATTTCTCTCCCTCCGTCTTCGCCTTGCGGCGAATCCACCTCCCTCATCAGAGGGAGGCAAGGCGAAGCTGACTGAGTGGGTTACCCTCTCTCGGGGAGAGGGTGCCCGGCGCTTGCGCCGGGCGGGTGTGGAACGGCGTGCACCAACGGCTTGGCATAAGCCTGCTACAGCGCACAAACCGTAAGCTTTCCGCCCGCATTCCACATCAGTCTCGCTATCGCTCGACAGCTTCTCCCCGGGAGAAGCTATGGGCGGATATCATCCGCCCGTTTCTGCTTTTCTCTTCTGCTTTTGAAGAAAACCGGGTCGGCCGGTGGAGGCCGACCCGGTTGGGGTTTTAGGGTATTGTGAAATTACACTTCTTCAACGCCCTTGACCAGGTAGTTCATGGAGCCCTTCAGAACACCGTCGTCCAGGGAAGCGCCGCCGGCCGCAACGACCACAGTCTCTTCCATGGGGGTCTTGAAGTTGCCGTCCTTGTACTGCAGGCCGTTGGATTCCAGAGCGGCGTCAGTCTTGGTGACGGTAGCCTTGCCGGCATCGTCCACGGTGATGGACAGCTTCACGCCGGTGAACACATCCCACTCGCCACCGACCATCAGAGCCTTGACCTGAGCGATGGCATCTTCGGTGCCCTTAGCGCAGTTAGCGGTCAGGGGGGAGACATCCACGAAGCCTTCCTTCAGGCCGCCGTAGTAAGCGTTGCCGCCCATCTGATCGACGAACTTGGAAGCCTCGCCGCAATCCATAGCTGCCTTGATGGCGGTTGCGTAGTAGACATCCCAGTTCCAGATAGCAGCGGTCAGGTGAGCCTGAGGAGCGTCTTTGGTCATGTCGGAGTTGTAGCCGCAGCCGAAAGCGCCGTTGTTCTGAGCGGCGATCTGGGGCTGAGCGGAGTCGCAGTGCTGGGAGATAACGCCGCAGCCGAAGGACTTGATCAGCTCTTCTGCGTAAGCCCTCTCATTGACCTCGTCTGCCCAGTTGTTCAGATTCTTAACATAAACGGTAGCGTTGGGGTTCACAGCCTGAACGCCCAGAGCGAAGCCGTTGATGCCGGAGGCGGTCTCAGCATAGTCGGTGGTGTGGGCGGCAACATAGCCGACCTTGTTGTAGCCCAGCTCCAGGGACTTCAGACCTGCAGCGATACCGGCCAGGTAACGAGCCTGGTAGATCCGGCCGAAGTAGTTGTTGAAGTTGTTGTCGTTGGCCAGGTAGCCGGTGCCGTGGGAGAATACCACATTGGGGTACTCGGTAGCCTTCTCGTTCATGGCGTTCAGATAGCCGAAGGAGATGCCGAAGATGATATTGGCGCCTTCGCCAACCAGGGTATCCACGGCGTCCTTAACAGCCTGATCGTCCTCGGGAACGTTGTCCACGATGACCAGCTGCTTGTCCACATCCATACCCAGGGTCTGCATGGCCTTGGTGATGCCACTGTGGTGTGCGAAGGTGTAACCGGCGGTATCGGACTTGCTGTTGATATAAATGGCGCCGACCTTGAAAGCGTTGTTGGCGTCGTTATTGTCGGTCTGAGGACCGGCACAGGCGACCAAGCTCAGGGTCAGGACCATTGCCAGGATCAGTGCAAGGATCTTTTTCATGTTGTTTCCTCCTAAATAAGTTGGTGTTTTGAGCAGAATAAAACAAAATCCTACCCATTTTCACCATGTTAGGATACCATATTGGGGGGTCATTGTCAAGGAACACCGGCAGAAAAAGCGACAAATTTCCCGGTCTTTTCCCAAAACAGGGAGGCTCGTCTTAACCCATATCCTTCCACAGACAAGGCAAAAAAATACAGTACCAGCAGAACAATAAAAAAGCCACCCTCTGATGAGGGTGACTTTTTACTGTAGGGGATGAGAAGGCAAATCACAAAAAGTGCTGTCATTGCGAGGAAGGCGTAAGCCTGACGTGGCAATCTCCTGGGGAAATGTTCCCCACTGTCCGCACTGCGATAGAAGAACCGGCATAGTACCGGGAGATTCCCACGGCTGCTGACGCAGCCTCGGAATGACACGTTATTTAGACAGCAAACCACATCACCTGCCAGGGAAACCCCAAATATTGATTATTTTTCAAAAATTCGACCAATATCTTGTGTTTCGACAAAATCCGCAAGTTTTTTATGATATTATGCCGATGGGTTAACGGGCTGCAGGCGAACCACAGCGACAGTGGCATCGTCAGTCCTATCCTCCGAGCAAGCCCCCAAGATCCTGTCTGCCAGCTCCCCAGCCGGCTCCCCGGACGCGCCCCATGCAAGACGGACGGCATCCTCTCCGCCGACTCCGTCGCTGAGCATGATCAGCGTCTGCCCCCTGCGAAGGGACAGCCGTTCCGCAGTTTCCCGGCCGTCGGCCACCGACAGCCCCGGAGGCGGCGTGGCTGTCCCTAATTTTACCGTATCCGTGCCGCTGAGCAGAAATGACGGCGGCGCGCCCCATTTATATAAGGTAGCCTTGCCGGTATCCAGCTGCAGCTCCGCCAAGTCCACCGTCACCGCGCCGGCACAGCCCCGGAGGGCGCAGAGGCTGTTGATGCTCCCCAGGGCATATTCCGCAGGATATCCGGCGGTCAGCAGCTTTTGCAGCAGAGCGCCTACCGTGGCGGCATCCTTTGCCGCTTCCGAGCCTGTG
Source organism: Faecousia sp. (assembly GCA_045579165.1). Taxonomy (GTDB): domain Bacteria; phylum Bacillota; class Clostridia; order Oscillospirales; family Oscillospiraceae; genus Faecousia. The sequence goes on along the minus strand of JAZNLP010000026.1, from coordinate 5,222 downwards.
CCCATGCCGTCGCAAAGGAGAATATAGTACCGGCAGGAGACCCCCGCGAACCGGAAGCATTTATCTCCGTTGACCCCCTCCCGGCTGAAAGCGCTTATCCCGATTTCCGGCTCAAACCATTGGTTGGGCGGGCTTTGCCGCCGGGCAAGGCTGTCAGAAAGCTCCTGCAGATAGTCGGACAGAAACCGGTATTGCTGGGTCACCGCTGTCCGGTATTCCTGCTGCCGTTCCCGGTCTGCCCGAATGGCGCGCAGCTGCTCCTGACTGCGGCGCAGCTCCTGTAGCAGCCGCCCGGATTTGCGGCAGCTGAGTCCCAGATCGCTGCCCCCGGTCAAGGGCTTGTGCAGCAGGGCGGGGGATAGGTTTTCCGGCTTTTCCTTGCAGTTTTTCTTGTTGGGGCAGCTGCCGCAGGCCCGATCCATCGCCCGGGAGAGCAGCGCCTGCTCGTCCACCGGCGGCAGCTGGGTATCGGAGAGCAGCAGCTCCGTCTGGCTCAGGGCAGAGCTGACCATTTCCAGCCGCACCTGGGCGAAGCCCGTTTCTCCCCGGCGATGGGAAAGCCCCGGCTTTCCCGGCAGCAAGATCGCTGCCGAAGCGCCAAGGAGCAGCCCGGGGATAGGCTGCAGATCCCAAAAGCCGCAAAGCGCCATCACCAGAAGATACATAAGCGGCGGCGCGGCATAGCGCAGATACCGGACATTTCCCGGGATCAGCCGGGTCAGCCAGGCAAGGCACAACACGGCTGTCATGGGCACGGGGGTGATTTGCGAAAGATCCAGCGCCAGCCCCCCCAGCGCCGCCGCGGGAAACGCCCCGGCGGTGGCAAGCAGCCCCGCGGCTATGTACCCAAGACCCAGATAGGGGATCGGGCGGATCTGCGCCAGCGCCAGCACACCCAGCCCGCATACCAGCCAGCGAATCACCGGATCTTTCCGCTGCAGCGCCAGAGTAAACACCCGGTTGGCGGCAGCAGCCAGCACGATCCGCAGAAAATACATATAAACCGGGGTGTTGTCCCCCTGCCATAGCTGAAAGGCAAGACTGCTCACCGCCACGATCGCCCCGGTCAGCACCGGCATCAAAAGGGGCGCATCCCGGGTCAGCGCCCGCTGCCCCAGAAGCATAGACGCCATAAGTCCCAAGCCGATCCACAGCACTGCCTGTCCCCCGGCCTGTCCCCAAAACAGCAGGTAGCCCCCAAAACCACCTGCCGCCAGCAGCACCCCCGGCCAGCCGGAGGCGGCGCAGACCAGCGCCAGAGCCAGAGGCTGGGGATAGCCTCCCAGACTTGCGGCGCTGAGGACACCGCCGCTGAGGAAATAAGCCGCAGCCTGTATCGCCCCATGAAGCCGGGAGTCCAGCAGCCACCGCCGGGCAGTTCGTTGCCACCGCCGGACATAAACGCCGATGGAAACCATCATTTGTACCACACCTTTCCCAGAGTTATACACAAATCCTACCACGCCTCGGGGAATTTTTCTGTCGTAAGCGGTAGCGGGGGAAAGTTTCTTGCAATCCGTCCCGGTCTGGGTTACAATAGAGAAAAAACCGTAAGAAAATGAGGTTTTCCCATGAAACGGATCGAAATGGATACCCTTTGTTACCTGTGCTACCTGCAGCGTAATTCAGACCTTGCCCATACTTTGGGAGATGAAGAAACAGCCACCGCGTTTTTGCGGGATATTATGAAGCTGTATGTGGACGCCCCCGCCGATGTCAGCTCCCCCTGGTTTGGCCCGGAGGTGGGAAAACTGGTGGAAAAATACTACGGCATCACGGAAGAGGAGCGTTTCCGGGAGGAAAAGCAGGCATCCAACCGGTTTGTCATGGAGCGGATGGATACCTTCCGCCAGGCGATCCAGTCAGCGCCAGACCCGGTATACGCGGGTCTGCAGTGGGCGGTGCTGGGTAATTATCTGGATTTTTCCGCTTTGCGGGGAGAGGTCAGCTTCGAAAAAATGGAGCAGATGCTCCATGAGGCAAACAGCATGGATTTGGACCGGCAGGTCTACAGCCAGCTGTGCCGGGATCTGGAAAACGGAAAAAATCTACTGTATATCTGCGACAACGCCGGCGAGATCGGCATGGACCGGCTGTTTGCCGAGGCCATCGCTCAGCGGTATCCCCACCTTTCCATCACCTTCTGCGTCCGGGGTGGCCCGGCGGTGAACGATGCCACAAGAGCCGATGCCGCCGCGGTAGGCATCCCCTTCCCGGTGATCGATAACGGCACTTGCCTGGCCGGTACGGTGATCAGCCGGCTGGGAAGTCAGGCGAAAGCGGCCATAGAGCAGGCGGATGTGATCATTTCCAAGGGTCAGGCAAATGTGGAGACCCTGCTGGGATGCAGTTATAATATTTATTACGCGTTCCTTGTGAAGTGCCAGCGGTTTATGAATATTTTCGGGAAACCCAAGCTGACGCCCATGCTGCTGCGGGAGCGGGATGGGGCAGATTTCCAATAACCGGTAAAGCATCTCAAAAAATTTTCCAAGCTTTTCTTGACTTTCTGTGCAAATCGTTTATAGTATACATATATGCTTTTGGTGTATGCTACAGAAAAACCATCGGAGGTAATCTTATGTCTCAATTCAAAAACCGTGTTTCCATCTGCAATCTGATCTGCGTGGTTCTGCTGCTGGCGGTGATCGCAGCCCAGCTGTTTATGCCCGGATATAGCTATGTGGATAAGAAGGAAACCGTTGATGTTACCCTGGGTGAGTATGTCTGGTTCCCCAAGGATCACAGAGATCTGACCAAGGACTTCCAGAAGGAGCTGGGCAAGGATTTTAAGATCGATGAGGTTTCCTACCCTCACCTGTATATCGTGCTGGTGGCTTGCTTCGGCATCGTGTTCCTGATCAAGAACCATGACAACAAGATCCCCAGCCTGTTTGCCACAGCTGTTGGCGCTATGTGCTGCATTTACATGCTGACTACCCCTGCCTTCCAGACCTATAAGAGCGCGTGGGCATCTATCGCGCTGGGCGCGGTGCTGCTGGTGGTCTCTCTGGTGTCCCTGCTGGGCGATCTGGTAAAAAAGCTGTTTGCCCCGAAGACGGCTAAGAAGGCTGCTTAAATTGTTAGAAATAAAAACACCGTCCGAAAGGGCGGTGTTTTTTTGTTCCCTAATAAAGCACTGTCATTGCGAGGCGGCAACGCCGCCGTGGCAATCTCCCGGGAAATGTAATTCCATTCACTGCACTTTCGTAGAAGAACCGACATCGTACCGGGAGATTCCCACGACCCCGTGAATCAAGGTATGATTGCCACCGGCAATCATTTGATTTTTGATTCGCTGCGCGGAGCACCACGGGGTCTCGGAATGACAGACTTTTGGTGTGGAAGGACAAGCTGCTGTTTGACTTTCCATACCGGGCATGGTAGAATCATATATTATATTAGAAGAGGGGGGTTCGCTGTGCGCCGGATCGTCATGATAATCGTCTGCTGTTTGCTGCTGGCTGTGCCTGTGTCTGCCGCCAGCCGGATCTCCGATCTGCAGTCGACTACCACCGTTTCCTCTGACGGCACTTACCGGGTCACTGTCACCGCGGTGCTGCAGCTGGAGGAAAAGCCGGAAAAGCTTCTGTTTCCTCTGCCTGCCCAGGCAAGGGATGTGACCCTGAACGGCACCATCGCCCGGGCGCCATTGTCCGAGGGACGGCGCAATGTGAATCTGTCCGGGATCATTTCCGGCCCCGGTATGCATACCTTTACCGTGCAGTATTTTATGCCGGACTCCGTCACCGCCGATGAAAACGGCCTTACGCTGAATGTGGAGCTGCTTTCGGGCTTTTCCTATCCAGTGGAAAAGGTGAGCTTCTCCATCACCCTTCCCAGCGCGGTGGAGCAGCAGCCCCGGTTCTACAGCAGCTATTTGCAGGAAAATGTGGCAACAGCCATGACCGTCAAATCAGAAAACGGCATCATTTCCGGCACGGTCACCGAGCGCCTGCAGGACAGGGAGAGTCTGACCATGACCCTGCCGGTGACGGAAGCGCTGTTTCCCCAGTCCGTTTCCAAAAAGCTGGCGCTGGACTACAGCGCTGTTGCCATGGCGGTGCTTACCCTGGCGGCGGTGGTTTACTGGATCGCAACCATGCGATGCCTGCCGCCCCGGCGCTTACGCAGAGCCCAGCCCCCCGCGGGCATCACCGCCGGTGAGTTGGGTGTGAATCTGACGGATGTGGGCGTGGATCTGACGATGATGGTGGTCTCCTGGGCGCAGATGGGCTATATCCTCATCCAGCCCGATGACAACGGCCGGATCTTGCTCCATAAGCGGATGGACATGGGCAACGAGCGCAGCACCTTTGAAAACCGGCTGTTTAAGAGCCTGTTCGGCCGCCGCAGAACCATCGACGGCACTGGCTACCGGTATGCCCAGCTGTGCATCAAGACCCGGCAGGATCGCCCCGGCCGGCGCAGCCGATTCCAGGCATCCTCCGGAAATCCCCGGCTGCTGCGGATCTTGGGCGCTGCGGTCAGCGCGGTTGCAGGACTTTCTTTGGCGGCGTCCTTCTCTGCTGATACCATTTGGCAGGTGCTGCTGGCGTTCCTGCTGATCCCCTTGGGGGCGGTCAGCGCCTGGCTGTTACATTTATCATTGCAAAAGCTGCACTTAAAAGACAAGCTGCCGCTGCTGCTGTGTATCCCTCTGTGGCTGCTTTGGCTGTGGCTGTGCCTGCTGGCGCTTCGGTGGGATCTGGCACTGTGGACGGGACTTTTGCAGCTTCTCATCGGCCTTGCCGCCGCCTACGGCGGACGGCGTACAGAGACCGGGAAGCAGGACATGGCAGAGATCCTGGGTCTGCGGCGGTATCTGAAAAAGCTTACCCCCGCCCAAATTCAGCAGAATCAGCTGAATAACCCCAATTATTACTATGATATGGCTCCCTTTGCTCTGGCGTTGGGGGTGGATCGGGCGTTTACCAAGCACTTCGGCTCTCAGCGGTTGCCGGAATGCAGCTATCTGACCACCGGTATGGACGGGCATCTGACCGCCCGGGAGTGGAACAGACTGCTGCGCTCTACGGTCAGTTCTCTGGACGCACTGCAAAGGCGGCTGCCTATTGACCGCTTGCTGGGCAGGTAACAAGAAAAAATGAGGCGGCGCACCAAACGGTGCGCCGCCCTTACCTGTATTATTTGAACTGAATGTTGTGGAAAGTGAGGGTGCCCTTGGCTTCCCGCTCACCTGCAAGGACTTCCCGCGCCCC
>JAZNLP010000025.1:0-4351 GCA_045579165.1 Faecousia sp. | reverse complement strand
GGACATACCCTGTGGTAGACCGATGGCAGGAGCTTAGCCTCCTGCGGAAATGGAGGCTGGCTATGGATAACATTTATGAAAGACTGGCTGCCAGAACCGGCGGCAATATTTATGTAGGTGTGGTAGGCCCGGTGCGTACCGGAAAGTCTACCCTGATCAAGCGGATCATGGAAACTCTGGTGATCCCCAACATCGATGACCCTTACCGCGCCGAGCGGGCAAGGGATGAGCTGCCCCAAAGAGGCAGCGGTAAGACCATCATGACCTCCGAGCCGAAATTCGTGCCGGAAGAGGCGGTGGAGATCTCTCCGGACGGCAAAGTGAACCTCCGGGTGCGGATGATCGACAGCGTGGGCTACATGGTAAACGGCGCTGTAGGGGCTGAGGAAGATGGCGTGCCCCGGATGGTCACAACCCCCTGGTTCGATCACGAGATCCCCATGACCGAGGCTGCGGAACTGGGTACGAAAAAGGTCATGGAGGAGCACTGCTCCATCGGTCTGGTGGTCACCACCGATGGCTCTGTCACCGATATTCCCCGGGAGGACTATGTTGCCGCGGAAGCCCGGGCGATCCGGGATATGCAGGCCACAGGAAAGCCCTTTTTGGTGGTAATCAACAGCCGTTACCCAGCATCCGATGCCGCAAAGGCGCTGAAAGAGCAGCTGCGGGAGCAGTTTGGGGTAGACGCCGCCATCGCCGACTGCCAAGCGCTGGACAGCGCCGGGATCACAGAGCTTCTTAGGGATCTTCTGTACGCTTTCCCCATGTCTCAGCTGCATGTGTACTTACCCCGGTGGATGGACGCTCTGGAGCCGGAGCATCCGGTAAAAGCATCCCTTTACGAAGCGCTGCTGCAGCGCGCTCAGGAGATCTCCACCCTTGCCCAGGCAGAACCTTCCCTCTCCCATCTGCGAGAGCTGGAGCAGGTGCTGGACTTTTCTATCCGTGCCATTGATCTGGCCACCGGAACAGTCTCCTGTGTCCTGAATTTCCCGGAAAAGCTGTTTTATGAGATCCTCAGCTCCAAGGCGGGTATGCCCATTGGGAATGATGCCCAGCTGCTGGCGCTGCTGACACAGCTAAGCGCCGTCAAACAGGAATACGAAAAGATCGCCGATGCCCTTTCCTCGGTAAACGCCACCGGTTACGGCGTTGTCATGCCCACCGCCGAAGAAATGAAGCTGGAAAAGCCGGAGCTGCTGCGAAAGGGCGGTGCTTTCGGTGTCAAGCTCCGTGCCGGCGCGCCATCCATCCACATGATCCGGGTGGATATCGACACCGAGATCAGTCCCATGGTGGGCAGCGAGCAGCAGTCTCAGGATCTGATCTCTTTCCTGACAGAGGGCTCACCGGAACAGCTGTGGGAAAGCAACATTTTTGGGAAATCCGTATATGAGCTTCTTCAGGAGGGACTGACCACAAAGCTCATCCGACTTCCGGATGATGTCCGGGCGAAATTCCGGGGCACCCTCTCCCGGGTGGTCAACGAGGGCGCAACCGGTCTCATTTGTTTGATTCTGTGATTAAAAAGCCACTTTGCTTTCGGGCAAAGTGGCTTTTCTTAACAAAACATTCCAAAATTTATTTTCAGATACTCTTTACCCTTTGCAATTTCTGTGGTAAAATAACCATAATTATTTGCTCTTGGGGGAAAACCATGGAATTGCCGCCGCTGAAAAACAGAAACTGGAACTATTTGCTCCTTTCTTTCCTGCTGCCCTTTGCCGGGGTGCTAACACTGATGATCCTGGTAGGCTGCGAGCCCTTTGGCTCTAAGTCTATGCTTTATTCCGACGCCTGGCATCAATACTACCCGTTTTTCAAGGCCTATCGGCAGGCTCTGCTATCCGGCGATTCCCTGTTTTTCAGCTGGAATGTAGGCATGGGTATGGATTACCTGGGGCTGATCTCCTACTATCTGGCATCTCCCCTGTATCTGCTCAGCGTATTTGTTCCGGAGCAGTTTACTTTGGAATTTTTCGGCATGCTGGCGCCTATCCGCATCGGTCTTGCCGGTCTGTTTTTCGCCATTTTCCTAAAGAAGACCTTTGGTAAGAACGATCTTTCCCTTCCCCTGTTCGGCGCGTTTTATGCCACCTGCGCCTGGGCGCTGGGTTATCAGTGGAATGTCATGTGGATGGATACCTTCTCCCTGCTGCCCTTAGTGGCACTGGGCACGGTTTCCCTGCTGAAGGACAAAAAATTCTTCCTTTACACCCTAACCCTGTTCCTTTCCATTTACGCCAACTACTATATCGGCCTGTTTACCTGCATTTTTGTGCTGCTGCTGTTTATCTGCTATGAGATCTGCAGGTGCAAAAGCATTGGCCGCTTCTTTACAGACCTGCTGCGGATCGCATTTTTCTCCCTGCTTGCCATTGGACTGACGGCTATTTTGGAGCTGCCCGCCCTGGCTGCCCTGCAAAACACCCAATCCAGTGTCAATACCTTCCCTAAAAGCTTCCGGCTGAACATCGCCGATGAGCATACCTGGAAAGGGCTGCTGGATGCCATGCGCCAGGTGGCCGGCAATATGGGCGGTGGTCTGAAACCCACCTTTATTGACGGTCTGCCGAATCTGTACTGCGGCGTTTTCGCCATTGTCTTCGCGTTCCTGTTCCTGACCACCCGGGGCATCAAGATCCGGGACAAGATCTGCAGCGTGCTCCTGCTGCTGCTGTTTATGGTCAGCTTCATCATACGGCAGCTAGACTATATCTGGCACGGCTTCCACTTTACCAATCAGATCCCCTACCGGTTCAGCTTCCTGTTCAGCTTCGTGCTGCTGTATATGGCGTACCGGGCATTTCTGGTGCGGAACAAATACCGCCCCTGGCAGCTGATCGTTGCCGGTATTTTGACTTTGGGGATCTTCGCCTGCTCCGATTTCCGGACAGATCTGGTATTCCTGGCATACAACCTGATCTTCTTCTGTCTGTATCTGTTCGTGCTGTTCTACGCGGTGATCGGCAAAAAGCCCCACCCCGACACTTCCTGGGAGGACCGCAAAGCCATTTGCGTAAGCCGCATCCAGCGGCGCAATGCCTCCGGGATCCTGCTGGCAGTGATCATGTTCCTGGAGCTGATGATCAATGTGGTAAATTACGGGGTGAATTTCAGCTATACCGATATCAGCAACTACCCCCACGGCACGGAGCATACCGCATCTATCATCCGGTATATGAAGGAACGGGAAACCCGCAACCCCTTCTACCGGGCAGAAGTGACGCATGCCATGACCCTAAACGATGGCGCTCTTAACAGCTACAACGGCATCTCCACCTTTACCAGCTCTGCCAATGTCCGTGTCACGGAGTTTATGAAGGCGCTGGGTTACGGCGCAAAAAACACCTATAACCGCTATTGCTACGAGGAAAGCTCCCCTGTTGCCAACCTGTTCCTGAATCTGAAATATCTCATCGAGCGGGATGCCGCGGTGGAGGAAAACCGCTACTTTGACCAGATCCATCACTACGGCAATGTGTATCTTCTGGAAAACAACGCCTATTTGCCCCTTGGTTTTCTTGCGGAATCCCAGCTGTCTGAGGTAGATTTTAGTCAAAACAGCAATCCATTTTTCTTCCAGAACGAGCTGTTTTCCGCCGCCACCGGTATCACGGAACACGTCTGGAACACCCTCAACGCCGCAAGTGTCAAGGTATCTGCGGAGAATCTGCAGGTGTCGGATGTAAACTCCAACGGCTATTGCAGCTATACCTGTGACAGTTCCGGTGCTTATGTGGTTTATAACTACACCATCCAGCAGGAAGGCTTTTTGTGCCTGTATCTGAACATGCCCCAACGGAACTCCTACTTTGTATATAAGAATGATGCCTATCTGTTCCAGGAGTCCATGAGCCTGCCCCAGACTATCGCTGTCAGCGATGTGGTTCCGGGGGATACCGTCACCATCAAGGTTGCCTGCACCGCCGGCAAAAACGGCTCTGTCACCATCAAGCCTGCCATTTTGAACGACGAAGTGTTCCGCAAAGGTTATAATGTTCTGGCGGCGTCCACTATGGAGATTGAGGCGTTTTCCAATACCCATATCCAAGGCAGCGTAAGCTGTAACCGGGACGGTCTGCTGTATACCTCCATCCCCTATGACAGCAACTGGACAGTTACCGTTGACGGAAAGAAAGCGCCTATTGTTCCGGTGGGTGATGCTATGGTTGCCGTAGAACTCACCGAGGGAGCCCATCAACTGGAGTTTAGCTACCACAACAAGGCTTTTTCCCTGGGCTGGAAGATCACCCTTGCCTGCGCGTTGGTTTTTGGCGGACTGACCTATCTTGTCTATTTCCACAAGCGCTTCCGTTACAAAGGAAAATTCCTGCAATAACAAAAG
>JAZNLP010000024.1:0-2528 GCA_045579165.1 Faecousia sp. | reverse complement strand
ACCAGTCTGTTGGGAATGGGGAAGCCATCCACAACCGTCCAGAAGCCGTTTCCATCCCACGCGGTCAAATTGTTCTTTGCGGCAACGAAGTCCGTGCGGTTTGCGTAACAGCCCACAGAACCGGCTTTCGCGGAGGTGGTGCCGAGCTGACCGTAATACTGATCTGCACCTACAACATAGAAGTGATCAAATTCGCCAACGTTGTCGGGGAAACCCACGGCATAGCCCCAACCGTTATTATTGGTCAAGGGTTCTTTGTATTCCACAATGACCTTATCCGCTGTCAGATACCATTTACCCTTATTGAACAATATGCTGGTGCTGTTGTACCAGGGGTTGGGATCGTTTACATCGGCGACCAGATCCTCGATAGTACAGTACACAAACACATTTTCCAGTGTGCCGCTGCCGTTCATTGCCAGGAAAGCACCCTTGCCCCAAACGGTGGCACCCACAAAGGAGATGTTTCTCAAGGTTGCGGAGTGCTGCGGCGCACCCTCTAAGCCAAAGTTCATACCAAAGAAGCCGTGGAGGGCATCGCTGGCGCTGGTCTTGGTGCGCAGGTTGTAAATGGTGTAGCCCCGACCGTCAAAAATACCGGTAAAGGACACATCATTATTATTGGTATAAGTATAGCCGGTATAGTCGATATCGTCACCTAAAATATAGTAACCGGAAGGATATTTCTGCATAATCTCCGGGAAGCGCTGCAGATCCTCTGCGCTGCAAATCGCCATATCGCTGGCAAAAATATTGATCTTCACCAGTGCCAGATCGTTACCCTTTGCGAAATTGGCAAAAATCTGACCTTCTTCAACCATATCGCCTAAGGTTGCGGTATCCAGTGTTAATATACCGTCGGCATAGGTGACAGAGGAGAAGTTCTTGCCGTCCACAGAAGCAGACTGGATCAGGAAACCCTCCAGCTCCTCAGCAAAGCAGGACAGGTCTATACTGAAGGTCTCTGCAGTCCGTTTGCTCACCAGTACCTGCTCATCAAGCATCATCTGCTTTGCATAATCCACCTTAATGCTGAGCTTCACGGCATTACTATAGTTGAATACAGAACGCACAGTAATATCCAGCACAGAATCATCGGGAATTTTGTCAGGAATAATAATCAGATTATTTTCAACCTTTACGCCGAGTTTTTTGGTCTGCGCGGACAGTACCACTTCATCCAGGAAGCCCAGATTTTCGATGGCAACGGTGGTACCGGACAATGTCTCGGCAGCCGCTGTGACTGTGGGCATATAGCTTGCGTGGATGTTGCGGCCTCTGGGATAGGCAACGGCTCCAATGGTCGCCCAGAACGAATTGCCCCAGCCGCCCATGCTTCTGCCGCTTTGAATGAAATCCCTGTATGTGGGATACGCACCGTATCTGTCTGCGCCGGACTGGCTATCCACCAGCTGGTGATAGACATGATCTGCGCCAATGATATACAGGCCGCTGAATTTGCCATACTCACCCAAATTGGTCAGCGCATAGCCGGTCTCGCCTACATTGACCATGGGAATGTTGTGCTCTATCAATACCTGCTTTGTTTCCAGTGAACCGTACATATAGGAGAACAAAACGGTGGTGCTGCTGTGACCGCCGCCTGTCTTCAGGTCGGTCAAAGAGACATTGATATAAACATTTTCCATCAGACCGCCGCCTATTTGCGCGATCATAGCGCCGGTTCCGGAATGGTTGGCGTTGATAAAGGCAATATCCTTTATTGTGGCCTCGTTCGCACCCGGTGCGCCGAATGTTTCACCAAACAAGCCGCGACCGAAACGGTTTTCGCTGGAGGTGGTAAAATTATAGATCGCGTGTCCACGGCCGTCAAAAGTGCCTAAGAACGGCTCAGTGACATTGGAGGAATAGGTGCCGCCGCATTGGATGTCATTGCCCAAAATGTAATAGCCATTGGGGTAGCTTGCCGCATACCGGGGGAATCTGTTCAGCTCCGATTCGGAATTGATGACAAAGGTCGCCATCGTACCCTCTGTGACAAACTCCGCCTTTTCCGCAATCACAGACAGCTCCACAGGCTTGCCAATGGAAGGCAGCATCTCGTCATTCAGGTAGAGCGCGCCGTCCTTGATCTCCTTCAGAACGCTTTCTCCGTTAAACAGAACATCGGTCACCTCACCGGCGCCGGCAAAACGAGAGGTACTAAGTACATATCCGGTAGCCTGCTCCACATCCACATTCTTTTTCTCTACCATGCTTCGGTAAATCACCGCATTGATGGCAATCTCCGCATGGTTATACTGTCCTACAATACGGGCTGTACCGGCACTGACACCGACGATCCTGCCATCTTCACTGACGGTGGCAATATCCTGATCCAAGCTGATCCAGGTAATCGTGGGATCTTCTACCTTTACGCCCTTATCGTACACCGTGACAACGGGGATGATCTCGGTAATATCCTTGTCGGTTTTAAACAGTCCCAGCTCTGCTTTGTATGCAAACGCGGACTTTTCCAAATTGGCAATATCAAAGGTAATATCCAAATTGGTCACCTTGATGTTTAT
>JAZNLP010000023.1:0-4758 GCA_045579165.1 Faecousia sp. | reverse complement strand
GGACTTTTGCACATGGAGATCATTCAGGAGCGGCTGGAGCGGGAGTACAATTTGGACCTGATTACCACCGCCCCCAACGTTGTTTACCGGGTGACCAAAAATAACGGCGAAGTGCTCATGGTCTATACCCCTCTGGATTATCCCGACCCCATGGAGATCCAGCTGGCGGAAGAGCCCTTTGCTAAGGTAAACCTCATCGCACCCCAGGAGTATGTGGGCAATATCATGGAGCTGGCGCAGCAGCGCCGGGGCGAGTTTAAGGACATGGTGTATCTGGACGCCAACCGGGTGGAGCTGCACTACGAAATGCCCCTGAACGAAATCATTTACGACTTCTTTGACGCGCTGAAGTCCCGCACCCGGGGCTATGGCAGTCTGGACTATGAACTGATCGGCTACCGGCCCAGTCGGCTGGTGAAGCTGGACATTCTGCTTAACGGCGATATCGTGGACGCCCTGAGTTTTATCCTCTTTGCGGACAATGCCTATCCCCGGGCACGGAAGATCTGCGAAAAGCTCAAGGAGAATATCCCCCGTGCCCAGTTTGAGATCCCGGTGCAGGCTGCCATCGGCGGCAAGATCATCGCCCGGGAGACCATCAAGGCGCTGCGTAAGGATGTGCTTGCCAAGTGCTACGGCGGCGACATCACCCGAAAGAAGAAGCTTCTGGAAAAGCAGAAGGAAGGCAAGAAGCGGATGCGTACCTTCGGCACGGTGTCTGTGCCCAGCGAGGCCTTTATGGCGGTGCTGAAGCTGGACGAGGACTAAGCCTTCCCTAAAAACCACGTCATTCCGAGGGCGCTTGCGCCCGTGGGAATCTCCCGGTATAAGGTCGAAGTGCGGAGAATGTGGAAAGCTTTCACCAGGAGATTGCCACGGCTGCTAAAGCAGCCTCGCAATGACAGTTCTTTCGAAACGGTTCGATAAACTGAAATCAGAAAGGAGCCGGTTATGAACTGGTCTGCAATTTATGAAACGTATCTGAATACCGACCCCAGTGTTCTGGAGATATGCCTGCGGCTGGCCTGCGCTATGCTGGTTGGTCTGGTCATCGGAACGGAGCGGGAATATACCCACCGCCCGGCGGGTATGCGCACCCACATTCTGGTGTCGCTGGGCGCTTGTGTGGTGGCGGTCACTGGCGAGCTGCTGTTTCAGCATTATGCCCCCTTGGGCGGCACACCCGATCCTGCCCGGCTCAGCGCCCAGGTCATCACCGGCGTGGGTTTTTTGGGCGCGGGAACCATCATGCGGGAGGGCGCTTCTGTTAAGGGTCTGACCACTGCCGCCAGTGTCTGGGCGGTGGCTTGTCTGGGCATCGCCGCGGGCTTCGGCTATTACGCCCTGTCTCTGGCGGGCATGATCTTTATTTTGGTGACGCTGACCATCTTTGAATGGCTGCAGGATCAGCTGATGAAGAGCCATGTCCATCAAAAGGACTATTCTTTGGAGACAGAGGATATCGCCGCCGCGCTGCAGCTGATCAATGAGACAGCTGCGCAGGAAAGAGGAACGGTACATAACCTGTCTGCCACAGCGCTGGCCCAGGGCCACCGGCTGACTTTCCGGGTGGATTTTAACGGCCGCCACAGCAAGAAGCGCCGCCAGGCATTTTTTGATGCGCTGGCTTCCGCGCCTCAGACAAAATCTCTGCACTACAGCGATGATGCTGTTGCCAGCGAGCTGTAAATTTCACTACCGGAGGTAACTTCCATGGCGATTCTCGGAAAAAAAGAAAAAACCCCTCTGGGGATCTATATCCATGTGCCCTTTTGCCGGAGCAAATGCACCTACTGTGATTTTTATTCCCTGACGGATAAGGACGACCGGTTGATGGACCGTTACTTAGATGCCATCTGCGCCCACATTAAAGAGGCCGGCGCGTTGGCGCCCAGCTATCAGGTGGACAGCGTGTATTTTGGCGGCGGCACGCCCAGCTTCTTTGGGGCGGACGGTATGGCTACCATCCTCACCGCCATCCGCCGGAGCTTTGATGTGTATCAGGACGCGGAGATCACCTTTGAAGCAAACCCCGATTCCGTTTCCCCCAAGCTGCTGCACCGGCTCCGGGGCGAGGGCTTCAACCGGGTGAGCTTGGGCGTCCAGACCGATGACGACCGGCTGCTGAAAAAGCTGGGCCGTCCCCATGACTATGAGCAGGCAGTCAACGCGGTGAAAAAGATCCGCCGCGCCGGCTATAAGAACCTTTCTCTGGATCTGATTTACGGTCTGCCCGGCCAGACGCTGACGGCTTGGGAAACCACCTTGCAGAATGTGCTGGAATTGGCGCCGGAGCATATCAGCTGCTACGGGCTGAAGGTGGAGCAGGGAACGCCCCTTTACACCACCCGGGAGTACGAAAATCTTCCCGATGACGATACCCAGGCGGATATGTACCTGGCGGCGGTGGAGATCCTGCGGCGCAAGGGCTATCGGCAGTATGAGATCTCCAACTTTGCAAGGCGGGGTCTGGAATCCCGGCATAATCTGAAATACTGGACCGGCGGGGAGTATCTGGGCTTTGGCCCGGATGCCAGCTCCGACTTTGCCGGAAAGCGCTTCCGGATCATACGGGATCTGCACGGCTATATCGAGGGAGTACTGGGCGGCGGCCAGGTGCTGACAGATGTGCAGGAGATCCCGCTGCGGGAGCGGGCAGGGGAGTATCTGATGATGCGCCTGCGTACATCCTACGGCATCAGCGGCGCGGAATACGAAAAGAATTTCCTGCTGCCCTTTGCGCCCCTGGAAAAGTATCTGGAAAATCTCCGGCAGCATGGCCAGGCGCTCCGGGCGGAAGGCGGCCGGTGGCGGCTGACGGCAGAGGGCTTTTTGCTCTCCAACAGTATTTTGACAGATCTTCTGCTGCTGCAGGACCGGTCAGAACCCCTGGCCAAGAGAAGATAAGAAAACCACGTCATTGCGAGGAGGTCTGTTAGGCCGACGTGGCAATCCCGTAACTTATTAGGGCTACCCCTTTAACCACGGGATTCCCACGGCTGCTGATGCAGCCTCGGAATGACGTGATGTTTTTAGCTGCCGGAAAATATCATTCAATGAATTTTTAGGAGGAAGGGTCATGACGAAACTGCTGCTTCGGCTGTTCATTAAGGATCGGGAAAATATAAAAAGCCTTAAGGTCCACGCCGCCATCGGCGCGCTGGCGGGCTTTACCGGCATCCTGTGCAACAGCCTGCTGTTTTTAGGAAAACTCTTGGTAGGTCTGATGATCGGCAGCGTTTCGGTGATCGCGGATGCGGTGAACAACCTGTCCGATGCCGCTTCTTCCGTGGTGACCCTGCTGGGCTTCCGGCTTGCCCAGCGCCCGGCGGACGCGGATCACCCCTACGGCCATGCCCGGTATGAATACCTGTCTGCCTTAGTGGTGGCGGCGCTGATTCTGGTTCTGGGCGTGGAGCTGGGAAAAAGCTCGGTGGAAAAGCTAATAAACCCCCAGAGCATGACGGTTTCCTCTGTATCCCTTTGGATTCTGGCAGGCGCTATCGCCGTGAAGCTGTGGATGTGGCGGTTTTTTACCGCTTTGGGCAAAAAGATCGACTCCCAGGTGCTGCTGGCCAGCGGCGTGGATAACCGCAACGACTGCGTCGCAACCGGCGCGGTGCTGGCAGGCTGCCTGCTCAGCCGGTTTTTTAGCATCCAGATCGACGGCTGGCTGGGTCTCGGGGTGGCGCTGTTTATCCTCTGGTCCGGCATCGGCATCGCCCGGCAGACCATTTCCCCGCTGCTGGGCAAGCAGGCAGATGCCCAGCTGGTACAAAAGATCCAGGAGCTGGTGCTTTCCCATGAAAAGGTGCTGGGTGTCCACGATCTGCTGGTCCACGATTACGGCCCGGGCCGGTGCTTTGCCACCGTCCACGCAGAGCTTAGCGCCGGGGAAGATCCTTTGGTGAGCCACGATCTCATTGACCACATTGAGACCGATGTGCTGCGGGAGCTGAATGTAAATCTGGTGATCCACTACGACCCGGTGGTGGAGGGGGATCAAGAATGGGACACCCTCCGCAAGACGGTGGAGCAGGTGGTAAAGGAGATCAACCCCCGGCTGTCGGTGCATGATTTCCGGATGCTTCGGGTGGGACATCAGACCAAGCTGGCATTCGACCTGGCTGTTCCTTATGATTTGGAAAGCCGGGAACTGAAAGATACCGTCAATGCCGCCCTCGCAGAGCAAAACATCCCCTACGGCACGGTGATCCGTTTTGACGGAACGGTGTAAGGGGAATTTCGCATAACTGAAAAATTGTGTCATTCCGAGACCCCAAAGGGGTCGGGGGAATCTCCCGATAGCAGGTTGGTTCTTTTATCGAAGTTCGGTGAATGGTATCACTCTTTCCCAGGAGATTGCCACGGCTGCCAAGGCAGCCTCGCAATGACACCCTTTATTAAACTGTGCAAAAAAGCCGGGGCGGAAATTCCGCCCCGGTAAATGCTTATTTTGCGTATTCCACAGCCTTGGTTTCCCGGATGACATTGATCTTGATCTGACCGGGGTATTCCAGCTCGGACTCGATCTTCTTGGCAACTTCCCGGGCCAGCAGGATCATATTGTCCTCGGTGACAACCTCGGGCTTGACCATGATTCGCACCTCGCGGCCAGCCTGGATGGCGAAAGCCTTGTCCACGCCGGGGTAAGAACCGGTCAGCTCCTCCAGCTTCTGCAGCCGGCGGATGTAGTTTTCCACATTCTCACGGCGGGCGCCGGGGCGGGCAGCGGAAACCGCGTCCGCGGCCTGGACC
>JAZNLP010000022.1:0-5384 GCA_045579165.1 Faecousia sp. | reverse complement strand
AAATTTCGTTATGTCTTGGTAGACGAGTATCAGGATACCAACCATCTGCAGTATCTGCTCACTTCGTTGCTTGCCGGGGGATATGAAAATGTCTGCGTGGTAGGTGACGACGACCAGAGCATTTACCGCTTCCGGGGTGCGACTATTGAAAACATTCTGGATTTTGAAAAGCAGTACCGGGGCGCAAGAGTCATTCGTCTTGAGCAGAATTACCGCTCCACTCAGGTTATCTTAAATGCAGCAAATGCTGTGATCGCACACAATCTGGGGCGGAAGGGAAAGCGCCTGTGGACTGCCAACGATCCGGGTCAGCTGATTACCGTTTACGAGGCGGCAGATGAGAGCGGGGAAGCTGCCTATGTTGCAAACCAGATCATCAAAACCTCAAAAGGCAAGGGCTTTCAGAATTTTGCGATCCTGTACCGCACCAACGCGCAGTCCAACGCTCTGGAATACGCCATGAAGCGCAGCGGTATTCCGTACCGGATCATCGGCGGAACCCGCTTCTTTGACCGGGCAGAGATCAAGGATATGCTGGCATATCTGTGCGTGATCAACAACCGTGCGGACGATCTGCGTCTGAAGCGGATCATCAACAATCCGCCCAGAGGTCTGGGCGCCAAATCTTTAGAGACCGCAGAGCGGCTGGCGCAGGCAGAGGGGAAGCCTTTATACAGTGTTGTTGCTGAGCCCTACTCTTACGCGCCTTTGGAGAAGTCTGCCGGAAAGTTCATGCAGTTTACAGCTCTGATAGAGGGGCTTGCTGAGCTATTGGAAAACGGCATGAATCTGTCTGACTTCTATGATGAAGTCATGATTCAAACCGGGTATACGGATATGCTCCAGGCTAAGGATACGGAAGAAAACCGTGGTCGCTTGGAAAATGTTCGAGAACTAAAATCCAGCATTCACTCCTATGAGGAAAACGCCCGGGAAAGCGGCCAGATCCCCAGCTTGGCAGGATTTTTGGAAGAGATCGCCCTGTATACCGATATAGAGCAGTATAACGACGGTGACGATGCCGTTGTGATGATGACCATGCACTCGTCCAAGGGTCTGGAGTTTAAGAATGTATTCCTGGTCGGCTTTGAGGATGGACTGTTCCCGGGTATGCGCTCTATCGGGGATCATGAAGAGATGGAAGAGGAGCGCAGGCTCTGTTATGTGGCCATCACCCGGGCAAAGGAAACCTTAACCATCTGTCATGCCCGGCAGCGTATGCTGTTTGGCCGCACTTCGGCTGCCATGCCATCTCGTTTCTTAAAGGAGATTCCACAATCTGAGATCATCGAAAAGGGAAGTGTTGTTTCGCCCCGTGCCTCTGCCGTTGATTACAGCGGCAATTACGGAAACTGGAGCGCACCCAAAACTCTGCCTCGTACGCAGTTCAGCAGCAAACCTGCCGGAGCATCCAGTACACCCGTTCTGGATTTGAACAAAGGGGATATGGTGCAGCATACTGCCTTCGGAAAGGGCATGGTGCTGTCTGTGATGAAAATGGGCGGTGATGCGCTGCTGGAGATCGCTTTTGATAAGCTGGGTACGAAAAAGCTTATGGCAAAGACTGCATCAGTCCACATGAAAAAGCTGTAATGCACCCTCTGCCGCCGCATAGAATTCATAGAGGTGGTTCTATGCGGCGAGGTCTTCAAAAACTGTCCCGGTTGCTTTTGATTATTTCCATCGTTTCGTTGTTGCTGATGGTTTGGTTTCGAAGTCAGTACAATGATTCGATCCGTTCCTTGGCTCAGACAAGAGTAATCAATGCTACATCCGATCTTATTAACGATGCCATTGATATGCAGATCGAAGCCGGAAACATCCAGTATGACCGGATCGTGTATTTTGAAAAGGATTTGGAGGGCAGGATCACCGCTCTGAAGACCAATATGAGCGAGGTCAACCGACTGAAAACCGCTATTTTGAACCTGATCAATGATGAGATCATGGAGATGGATACCTCTGCCATCGGTATTCCTGTGGGATCCTTGATTTTACCGGAGTTCCTCTCCGGCAGAGGGCCTGCGATCCCTGTGCATATCCTTTCCATCAGTAATTCTGATGCGGGTTTTGATAGTTTTTTTACCGAAGCCGGTATTAACCAAACCCTGCAAAAGCTGACCATGGATGTCAGCGTGGATGTGACTGTTTTGGTTCTTGGTAAAACAGAAAGCTTTACCGTTACCAGTCAAGTGGTGGTCGCAGAGACCATTATTGTGGGGCAAGTGCCCGATACACTTCTTCAAGCGGGAGGATAACATGAACGTAAAAGAGAGAATGGAGCAGCTCGGTGCTGTGTTGAACCAGGCGAACTACCGTTACTATGTTTTGGACGATCCCCAAATGCCGGATTTTGAATATGACAGGCTGCTTCGGGAGCTGGAAGACCTGGAAAAGGCGCATCCGGAGCTGGCTCAGCCGGATTCTCCCACCCAAAGAGTTGGTGGCGAGGCGCTGAGCAAATTCGAAAAATATACCCATCCCGTTCCGCTGATGAGCCTGCAGGATGTGTTTTCCCAAGAAGAGCTGACAGATTTCCTCCAGAAGGTTTACGAAGCTTACCCCCATGCGAACTTCTCCGTAGAACCGAAGATCGACGGTCTGTCTGTTGCGCTGGAATATGAAAACGGGATTTTTGTTCGCGGTGCGACCCGGGGTGACGGCATCACCGGTGAAGATGTAACGGAGAATCTTAAGACCATCCGCTCTATCCCTATGCGGCTGGAGAACGCCCCACAGCGCCTGATTGTCCGTGGTGAGGTCTACATGCCTAAAAAGAGCTTTGAAGCCTTAAATCAGCACCAGGAAGCCGAGGGAAAGCCCCTGTTTGCCAACCCCAGAAATGCAGCGGCCGGTTCTTTGCGTCAGTTAGACTCTAAGATCGCCGCCAAGCGGGGTCTGGACATTCTTATTTTCAATGTGCAGCTTGCGGAGGGCGTGAACTTTAGAAGTCACGGCGAATCCCTTGATTTCCTGCGTCAGCTGCATTTTAAGGTCGTTCCTAACGCTATTCTCGGAAACTGTGATGCTATTAACGATAGAGTAATGGGCATCAATGAGGAACGGCAGCTGTTGACCTGCGATATCGACGGCGCTGTTATCAAAGTCAACGACCTTGCCATCCGGGAGGAATTAGGTGCAACTGCAAAATTCCCTCGCTGGGCGGTTGCCTATAAGTACCCTCCGGAAATTAAACCTACTGAGGTGGAGGATATCATTGTCCAGGTTGGCAGAACCGGCGTACTGACGCCCAAAGCCATCGTGCGTCCTGTGCGCCTTGCAGGTACTACCGTAACTAACGCAACGCTGCATAATCAGGATTTTATTACCGAGCGGGATATTCGCATCGGCGATACCGTACAGATCCGCAAAGCAGGGGAGATCATTCCGGAAATTTTGGAGGTCGATCTGTCGAAGCGTCCGGCAGGCGCTGTGCCTTATTATCTGCCTTGCAGCTGCCCCGTTTGCGGCGCGCCAACGGCTAAAGACGAGGACGGTGCGTTCCTGCGCTGTACAGGCATCGAATGTCCTGCACAGCTTAGCAGAAACATTGCCCATTTTGTCAGCCGGGATGCCATGGATATAGAAGGCCTCGGCACTTCCATTGTGGATGCGCTGATCGAAAAGGGTTATATCAAATCTCCTGCGGATATCTATTATCTGACCCTTGACCAGATGAAGAGTCTCTGGCAAAAGGGAAGCACTGCTGCCAGCAAGCTTCTTTCAGCCATTGAGGCAAGTAAGGATCAGGATGTCAGCCGTTTGATCTATGCCCTGGGTATCCGCCATGTAGGCGCTAAGACCGGTAAAGTTCTTGCTGCTGCGTTCGGTTCACTGGACGCGCTGGCTGATGCGGATATTGAGTCTTTGCAGCAGGTCAGCGATGTAGGTGTTGTTACTGCAGAAAGTATCCATGACTGGTTTTCTCAGCCCCAATCTCAGCATATGGTTGAGCGGCTTCGGCTGGCAGGTGTCAATTTTGACAGCAAGCGGACTTTGTCCGACAGCCGCTTTGCGGGCATGACCTTTGTGCTTACCGGTGCGCTGACCCAGTTTACCCGGGATGAAGCAACGGAAAAGATCGAACTGTTCGGCGGTAAGGCTGCCGGCTCTGTCTCTAAAAAGACAACCTATGTTGTCGCCGGAGAAAATGCTGGCTCGAAAGAGCGTAAAGCAAGAGAACTGGGGATTCCCATTTTGTCTGAGGACGATTTTCTTCGTATGATACAGTAAAAACATGCCGGCTGCGTTTTTGCAGCCGGCATGTTTTATTGCATTTTATATTTTTTGCGGTACTCGCTGGGGGATTGACCGCGCTCCCGGTGAAACACATCCCCAAAATAGTTTCCTCCGGAAAAGCCACAGGCATCTGCAATTTGGGAAACGGAAAGGTCAGTTTCGCGCAGCAGGCGCTCTGCTTCCAGAAGTCTGCATTTCGTTAAATACTCGTGAAATCCAAATCCGGTCAGCAGCTTAAACCGCTTTGAGAAGTATGTCTCCTCCATGCACGCCATTTCCGCGGCCATGCGAAGATTGATGTCAGCACCATAATGCTCCGTAATGTACTTGGCGATCATCTGGATTTTATCGGCACTTTCCCCATGGAAGGGCTGTTTCTCAGTTCCGTAACGAAGAATCTGCAGCAAAATACCCTGAAGCAGATGGGTCAGCACCGGGTAGGTAAGGGCAGAAGGACTTTCCAGCTCCTTGCGGATCTGCTCCAAGTCCTGCTTGATTTGCCGGGTCACATGACCGGGCGCTTGGAAACAGCCGATCTCCACTATCTTTGTAAATAAAGTTTCACCAAACACCTCCGTAAAAGCAGAAACCTGTTTATCTGTAAAATACAGGACATACCGGTTGTAGCCGGTATGAGAGATGGAGATTGTCTTGTGCAGCTGATTTTTAGGCACGAGGATCATGTTTGTGGGGTCTAAATCGTAGATCGTGTGTTTCATCAAATAGCGCCGTTTTCCGGAGATAAGGAAGTACAGCTCGTAGAACGGATGCTCGTGCATCACGATCCGGTTTGTGCCCACAGAGGAAGCATCATAATCAATTCCAATGCCGTATTCCCCCAAAGATGTCACAGAAATCACCGCCTTTTGGCAGCATTATAGCATATATATTTTATCAACGCAAGTATTCAGTAGTTTTTCCGGGAAATATCACAATTTATTGGTTGTATTACAGAAAATATTGTACTAAAATAGAACATGAAATAAAATGAGCAGAATGGATGGTGAATGTATGCGTACACAGATCAAAAATGTCAAGATCGTTCTGCCGAACGGCATTTTGGAAAACGCTTTCTGCTGCTATACCGACGGAGTCATCGATTATGTCGGCACACAGCCCCAAGGTGCTTTCGATGCTGTTTTGGA
>JAZNLP010000021.1:0-5460 GCA_045579165.1 Faecousia sp. | reverse complement strand
GACAGCTTGACTCAGAGTTTCCATCTGATCCTTCAGGACTGGATGACCGGAGAAATATAGGGGGAGAAAAGATATGAAAAAAGTTTTGATTCTGGAAGATGAAGAGAATATCCGAAGCTTTGTGGTCATCAACCTCAGACGGGCCGGTTATGATGTGATCGAAGCTGAAAACGGCAACCAGGCGCTGGAGCGGCTGCAGCAGTATCCGGATATCGGTGTCGCTATTTTGGATATTATGCTGCCGGATATCGACGGTTTTGAAGTCTGCCGCCGGATTCGCGCCAACAACAAACAAATGGGCATTATCATGCTGACCGCCCGCACCCAGGAGATGGACAAGGTAACCGGACTGATGACCGGTGCAGATGACTATGTGACAAAGCCTTTCTCTCCCGCGGAGCTGACTGCCCGAATCGATGCACTGTTCCGCAGACTTGGTGGAGAGAACGGAGTAACCTCTGAACTCCTTACGCAAGGTCCGTTTATTATGAACACCCGCAACCATACTCTGGAGAAGAACCAGACCCGGATCCGCCTCACCCAGGTGGAATACGCCATCATGAAGCTATTTATGCAGAATCCAGGCCGGGCGCTTTCCCGGGAGGATATCCTGTCTACTGTTTGGGGCCGGGATTATGAAGGCGATCTGAAGATCGTTGATGTAAACATCCGCAGACTGCGGATTAAGATTGAGGACGATGCCACAACGCCTACCTACATTACTACAGTTTGGGGCTTTGGCTATAAGTGGGGTAACTGACGCCACAGGAAAAGAGGACGGATATGAAAAAAACTGGGGGACTTCGCAAACGCTGGCTGATGAATACTGTCGGTGTGGTATTTACCCTGGGGATGCTATGCGTTCTTGCCGTTCTCGTCGCCTTTACAGTTTACTACTATAACGGCATGATCTCGGATATGAGTTACCGTGCGGAAACTACTACCGAGTTCTTTGCCGACTATATGAACCAAAACTATAAGGATTACTATCAGTCCTGCATTAACTACGCCAACTCTTTTGAAGACAAAAATGATATTGAGCTGCAGTTTATCAATGCACAGCGCAAGCTGGTAGCCACATCCTATGGCGGATGGGCGGAGCAATCTCCCCAGACCTCCGATATTTCTGACGCCCTGCAAACGAGAGAGATTTCCCCCTATATCGGTCTTGATCCCATAACAGGGGAGCGGATCATCGCTGTATCCAGCCCCATGCTTTACAGCAACGGAGAGGTCATCGGCGTTTTGCGGTATGTCACATCCACAAGGCTGCTGGACCGACAGATCATGGTGGTAGCCTTTTATGCCATTGCCGGTCTTTTGGCTGTGGTTCTCATTCTGCTGTTTAGCAGCAATTACTATATCCGCTCGATCTTAGTGCCTGTTAAGGAGATCACAGAAAAAGCAAAGCGGATCGCCGGCGGAAGCTACGGAATCCAGATTCAGGCGCAGTACGATGATGAGATCGGCGAGCTCGCCAATACCATCAACGAGATGTCTGTCCAGATCAATCAGAACGACAAAATGCAACGGGAGTTTATTTCCTCACTCTCCCACGAGCTGCGGACACCCCTGACTGCCATCACCGGCTGGAGTGAAACACTTCTTGCGGATGAAAATTTGGATCAGGAGACCCGACGGGGTATGAATATCATTCTCCGGGAAGGCCGTCGACTGACATCCATGGTGGTGGAGCTTCTGGACTTCACCCGTATCCAGGAAGGCCGTATGACCTTAAATATCCGGCTGTGTGACATTCGCAGTGAATTTGAAGATACGGTTTTCATGTATTCCAGCCGTCTTTCACAGGAAGAAATGACCCTGGATTACCTGGATAACGATGAGAATATCCCGGAGATCCCATGTGACCCGGAGCGTATGCGGCAGGTTTTCCTAAATGTGTTGGATAATGCGGCAAAGCACGGACAGGAAGGGAAGCGGATTGATGCATCTATCGGCTACGATAGCGGCAACGTTCTGATCCGGATTCGGGACTATGGCCCGGGCATCCCGGAGGATGAGCTGCCGCTGGTTAAGAAAAAGTTCTACAAAGGCAGTTCTAAGGCCCGGGGCAGCGGAATCGGTCTTGCTGTCTGTGATGAGATCGTCGCAATGCACGGCGGCACGCTGACCTTGGAAAACGCCCAGGATGGCGGCACTTTGGTCACAATAACTTTGCCCGACCGGCAATAAGGAAGGAACACCATGTCAAAGAAAACAACGCAGCCCTGCTGCGAGAAATTTAAAACCATGATTGGCGGACAAGCGCTGATCGAGGGTATCATGATGCGCGGCCCGGAGAAGGACGCCATCGTCATTCGCAAAAGCGGTGAGTTATCTGTAGAGGTAACCCCCCGAAAGATCCGTCCCAAAGGCTCTTTTGCCACTTGGCCCTTGATCCGGGGTGCTGTGAATTTCTTCGATTCTCAGGAAACCGGTGTTAAGGCGCTGATGCGTTCTGCGGATCTGTCTGTGGAAGAGGAAGAGCCGCAGCCCAGTAAATTTGACCAGTGGCTTGAAAAAACATTGGGAAATGAAGCGTTTCAAAAGGTTGTCGTCGGTATTGCCGTTGCCCTTGGCCTTGGCCTTTCCATTTTTCTGTTTTTCCTGCTTCCTATGGTTGCAAGCAGCCTGCTGGACGGGTTTATCCACAATATCTTCCTGCTGAATTTGGTGGAAGGCCTGGTTCGAATGTCGATTTTTATTGCTTACATGTACCTGGTTTCCCGCATGGCGGAGATGAAGCGGGTATTTGCCTATCACGGAGCAGAGCACAAGACCATCCGGTGCTATGAAGCAGGCCTTGACCTTACCGTGGAGAATGTTCGCTCCCAAACACGCCTGCACCCTCGCTGCGGCACAAGTTTTCTGCTGGTGGTAATGGTTATTTCCATTTTAGTGTTCTCCATCGCGTCATCGCTGCTGCTTGCAGCGATCCCGCAGCTTGCTGCTCTGCGGGGCGGATTCCTTTACAAGCTGATCATGATTCTGTTTAAGCTGCTTTTGCTCCCATTGGTGGTTTCTGTTACTTACGAGATCAACCGCTGGGCAGGACGCCATGACAATCTGTTGACCAGAATCATCACAGCCCCGGGTATGTGGTTTCAGAATTTCACTACCAACGAGCCGGATGATGCTATGATCGAAGTAGCTATCACAGCGGTAAACGCGGTTCTTCCGGAAGAGGAGGGCGCAGACCGTTGGTAACGAAATTATCTGAGCTTTATCTTGACATTCGCAAACGCCTTATGCTGGCGGAAGACGCCCAGACAGCATCGTACTACGCAAGAAACATCCTGTGTCATACCACCGGCAAGACCCAGGAACAACTGCTGTCTGATAGTGAAAGCTATGTTTCAGAACAGGTCTGTGGGGCTGCTGAAGCCTATACGGCGCGACTTTTGAACGGAGAGCCCCTGGCGTATATCCTGGGAGAATGGGAGTTCTACGGCCTTAAGCTGCATGTAAGCCCCCATGTTCTGATTCCCAGAGACGATACCTGCGCTGTGGCATCCCTTGCAATCCAGCAGGCGCTCTTTCTGGAAAAAGACCCCCGGATCCTGGATCTTTGCACCGGCTCCGGCTGTATCGGTCTTGCGGTGGCAAGCCGGGTCAAGGACGCCCGGTTGACCCTGGGAGATATTTCCCGGGAAGCACTGGCTGTTGCCAAAAAGAATATCACGAGAAATCATCTCAGCGGCAGAGTGTCCGCAATGCAAGTGGATGCTCTGAGTAAGCCGTCAGCATTCCTGGGTAAATTTGATATGATCGTCGCCAATCCGCCCTACATTACCACAGAGGAAATGCAGGTGCTGCCCAGAAGCGTCAAGGAGTTTGAACCACACCTTGCGCTCCACGGCGGTGATGACGGACTGATCTTTTACCGGTCTATCGCATCAAATTACCGGGATGCGCTGAAGCCCGGAGGATTCCTTTGCTTTGAGTTTGGCATGGGGCAGGGGAATGCAGTCTGCGAGATCCTTGAAGCAAATGGGTATACCATTCTGGAACGATCCAGAGATTATAATGACAGAGAAAGAGCTTGCCTTGCGCAGCTTAACAGGAAGGAAGATTAATATGGCTACCAAAAAAACCGTATACGAAGCACCGACTCCCGCCTCTGATAAGAAGAAAGCGCTGCAGACCGCCCTGGCGCAGATCGAAAAGAACTTCGGCAAGGGTACAGTTATGCGCCTTGGTGACCGACCCGAGATGAATGTCGAGGCTATCCCCACCGGAAGCCTTGCGCTGGACGCAGCCTTGGGTATCGGCGGTGTTCCCAAGGGTCGTATTATTGAGATCTACGGACCGGAATCTTCCGGTAAGACCACTCTGGCGCTGCACATTCTGGCGCAGGCACAGAAGATGGGCGGCGAAGTGGCCTTTGTAGATGCCGAGCATGCCCTTGACCCGGTTTACGCCGCTGCTCTGGGTGTAGACACCGACAATATGCTGGTTTCTCAGCCTGACACCGGCGAGCAGGCGCTGGAAATTACCGATGCTCTGGTTCGCTCCGGTGCGGTGGACGCTGTTGTTGTGGACTCCGTGGCAGCCCTTGTTCCCAAGCAGGAGATCGAGGGTGAAATGGGCGATACCTTTGTCGGTCTGCAGGCACGGCTCATGAGCCAGGCACTGCGTAAACTGGCAGGTACGATTGCGAAAACAAACTGCGTTGTGATCTTCATCAACCAGCTTCGTATGAAGATCGGTGTGATGTACGGCAACCCCGAAACCACCACCGGTGGTAATGCTCTGAAGTTCTATTCCTCCGTCCGTCTGGATGTACGCCGTGTGGAGTCCATCAAAGAGGGCGGCAATGTGATCGGCAACAAGACCCGGGTCAAGGTGGTCAAGAATAAGGTCGCACCTCCGTTCCGGGAAGCCTACTTTGACATTATGTACGGCCAGGGTATCAGCAAATGGGGCGAACTGGTGGATCTTGCGGTTCAGATGGATATCGTCCAGAAGAGCGGCAGCTGGTTCAGCATGGGCGATGAGCGGATCGGCCAGGGCAAGGACAGCGTTAAGGCCTATCTGATGGAAAATCCGGAGATTGCTGAGCAGGTGGAAGCCCAGGTGCGTCAAAACCTCATGTCCACCAGCGCTGCAGAGACCAAGGCTCCTGCAAGACCCGCCGAGCGGGCCATAACCGTCAGCGCTGACGATTTTAACGATGAGGATTGATAAGCTTTCATCAACTCCAGACCGGGCAGGAAGATATCGTGTCAGTTTTGACGATGGCAGCACATTGCGCCTGTACCGTCAAACCGTGGAGGATTTCGGCTTGTACACCGGTATAGAATTGTCTGATGAAGACTGTCAGCGGCTGCATACAGCAGCGGGGCAGATGTCCGCAAAAATGCGGGCTGTGCGGATTGTAGCTGCCACCGGGGTTTCTAAAAAAGACCTTCAGCAACGCTTGATCCGAAAAGGGGAGGACCCCGTTCATGCCAGCGAAGC
>JAZNLP010000020.1:0-3178 GCA_045579165.1 Faecousia sp. | reverse complement strand
TAACATGAGGAGCTGTCCGTTAACTGCGGACAGCTCCTTTTACAGAAGCAACAAAAGAATGACAGCCTCTATAGGCAAGCAATCCCACATTTTCGAGAAAACCCGCTTCAATTTATCGACGAAAGCGCATTTGTGTGCTATAATCTCATTACGATTGCAAAGAAGGAGGCTTTTTCAATGGAGAATAAGCCGAAAAAGACCCCTTGTTGTACGGCTCTACTAGCCCATGTGTGAGCCGATAGAGGAGCACCACGCAAAAAAACTATGAAATAGTTTGTCCCCGGCCTGAAAAGCCGGGGACTTTTGTTTTTTGCAGCTCAAAGCAGTCCGCTGTATCTGGGCAGCGGATAGTCTGCTTCGTAATTCCGGCACAGGTCCATAAAGGCCTTTGCGGAACCGGTCAGATACTTTTCCTTGTGCCAGATCATGTGGAACCGTCTGCGAAAGTCCATCCCTTCCACACGGACCGTCGTAACGAGTCCTTTTTCCAAAGGGCCTGTTACCATTCTTTGAGGAAGAACGGCGATGCCCAGACCGTTGATCACGGCATTTACCAGGGCGGTGGTGCTCATGGCTTCCCAAATGGGCTGTACACGGAATCCGGCGCTTTCTGCTGCCCGGTCAAAGACCTCCCGGGTGCCGCTGCCCGGTTCCCGGAGCAGGAACTTTTGCTGTTTGAATTCGGCAACGGTAAGGATCTGCCCATTTTGGAAGCGGCCGTCGGCAGGGCAGATTACAGCTAATTGATCCTCCATGTACTCCTCAGAAAGAATGGATGGATGGTGGGGCACACCTTCGATCAGGGCAAAGTCCAGTTCGCTGCTTAAGATCTTCTGTTCCAGCTCATCGGAGGGCGCAACCAGAACACGGACTTCGGTACCGGGATAGCGGCTGTAAAAGGCTTTTACATAGCACGGCAGGAACTGCGAACCGATGGTAACGCTGGCCCCTGCCCGGAGTAGGCCAAAGGAATCCCAATTCCGCATTCCCTTTTCCATATCTTCAAAAAGAGCAGAGATGTGAGAAGCATACTCCCAAAACCGCTGCCCTGCTTCCGTCAGCCGAAGCCTTCTTCCGATGCGGTCAAATAGAGTAACACCGTAATATTGTTCTAATTCACGGATAGCCAGACTGACTGCAGGCTGGGTCATATGCATTGCTTCAGCCGCTTTTGTGGTATTGCAGCTGTTTTCGCAGACGGAGGCAAATATTTTCATATGGCGCAGAGTCATAGGATGGGCTCCTTTATATCTAATTACTTATGGTTGTGATTTAATTATATTATTTCCGTTCTAAAATAGCAAGCAGTATAATGAGGACAAAGGAGTGATTTATTTGAACAACAAGTATCTAACGCTATTTGTGTCTACATTTCAGCTCAGTGCCTGCACCTTCGGCGGCGGATTCGTCATTATTCCGCTGATGCGGAAAAAGTTTGTGGAAGAGCTGGGCTGGATCGAAGAGCAGGAAATGATGGACTTGACGGCCATTGCCCAGTCTTCTCCCGGTGCCATTGCAGTGAATGCCTCCATTCTGGTGGGCTACCATGTGGCAGGGATCCCCGGTGCCTTGCTGACGGTATTGGGAACGGTGCTGCCGCCGCTGATCATTATTTCCGTGATCTCCTTCTTCTACCGGCAGTTCCGGGATAACGTTATCGTGAATATGGCAATGACCGGTATGCTGGCCGGTGTTGCGGTGGTGATTTGTGATGTGGTCATCAATATGGCCAAAACCATCCTCCAGCAAAAGCATGTGCTGCCTGTGCTGGTTCTGGCAGGTTCTTTCACAGCTGTGCGATTTTTCAATGTGAACATCATGATCGTGATCCTGGTGTGCGGAATGATCGGTGCCTGGGAGACATGGAGGCGGGAAAAAATCTATAAGGAGGCGTTTGGAAGATGATTTACCTGGAGTTATTCTGGAGCTTCTTTCAGATTGGGTTGTTCAGCATTGGCGGAGGCTATGCGGCCATGCCGCTGATCCAGCATCAGGTGGTGGATCTGCATCCCTGGCTGACCATGACCCAGTTTGCCGATATCATGACCATTGCGGAAATGACCCCCGGCCCCATTGCCATCAATTCTGCTACCTTTGTGGGGATCCAGATCGCAGGGCTTCCGGGAGCTGTGATTGCCACCGCCGGCTGCGTGTTTCCCTCCTGTGTGATCGTTCTGACCCTTGCCTGGGTGTATTACCGCTTTCGGGGGCTGACGGTGATCCAGGGGGTACTGGCAGGTCTGCGGCCTGCGGTGGTTGCCATGATTGCTTCCGCGGGAATCTCCCTGCTGATTATGGCGCTTTACGGCCAGCGAGCGATTCCTGCTGATATTTTTGGCATGGATTACATTGCCCTGTCTATTTTTATGGCTGGATTCTTTGTTTTGCGGAAATGGAAGGTCAGTCCCATGTGTATTATGGCAGGCGCCGGCGTGGCCGGTGTGATTTTGTACGCAGTTTTCTGAGAAGGAGGAGTGCATATGCGGTATACGATAAGAGCTGGTATGCTGTATGAAGAAAACAGGCAGGAGTCGCTGATTCATATGAAAGGTATTTTTTCCGGGCCGGAAAAGCATATCTGTCTTCCCAATGAAGAATGGGTCCTGCGTACATTCATTCGCGATCTGCCTGCTCCACCGCGTAAGCGGTCAGATGTCCGTTTCCGGGAATATGTAATGCTGGATCCCGATGGCGCAGAGATCGCCAGGGGAAAACCGGACTATGCGCAAGGGGAAGACCCGGCGGTGACCGGCTGGCCCATTTGCCGGATGCCAAGGGTCGACCATGCAGATGTAACGATCCAAGGAAAACCATATGCCCTGATCATGCACAACAGCCAGAACTACGCACTGACAGATCCAACCGGGTATACGGTGGTTCAGATCATGCATCGGGGCCTGTGCGGAGGCTGGAATATCGAGGCCGATGGGCGCTTTTCTCCCGGGATCCTGTGCGGACTGTTTGCTTTTTGCAGATATATGGAGCATGAAAACGAATTGATGATTGTGTGACAATTTCTATTGACATAGTAACCTTATTTTCGATAGAATAGGATTACAATGCATTTGGAGGATTCCTTCGTGAATGAAAAAGGAAGCAATCATCAGCTGTTAAAACAGAATAACCACAATCTGATCAAACGGTTTATCTATCGGAACAGTCCCATTTCCCGGGTGGA
>JAZNLP010000019.1:0-10963 GCA_045579165.1 Faecousia sp. | reverse complement strand
TGCCCGGCTTGGGGCACTTTGCCGCTTTTGATCGCGCCGCCGCTGGCCAGGATGCCCAGTGCGGATGTGGCGCTGCTGACGATCTCGCTGCTAGACAGATCTGTATACACATAGGGAAGCACCTGATTGATCAGGTCCATCATCTGTCCGGCAGACATATTCCGTACCGACTCGCCCAGCGCGCCCAGAACCTTTCTCTGGCGCTCCGTGCGGTTGTGGTCAGAGTCAATCTTCCGGATCCGGCAATAGGCCAGAGCCTGATTGCCATTTAAGTGATTGGCACCGGGTTTGATGCCAGAATGGCCGATCTTGTTCATGTGATTTGCCTCAGCCGTTGTCATGCTCACATTCACGCCGCCCAAAATATTGATGATCTTAGCAAACTGGTCAAAACCCACTTCCACATTGCCATCGATCACGATGCCAAAATTCTTTTCAATAGTAGCATCCAGCAAGGGCGCTCCGCCAAAGCGGTAGGAAGCATTGATCCGGTTGTCGGTGTAGCCGCCGGGGATCTGCACATACAGATCACGCATGAAAGAGGTCATGGTGATGGTATTGTTCTTTTTGTTGATGCTCAGCAGGATCATAGAATCAGATCTGGAGCGCTGGCCGGTAGCCTTATTGGAATCCTGTCCGATCAGCAGGATGTTCATCACATCGTCGCTCTTCAGCTGCTCCACCGCCGGCCAGTCAAAGTTGGGTCTGGTAGGTGCCGGAGGCTCTGTGGGCTGGGTGGTTTCCTCGGGAATGGTGGTTTCTTCCGTACCGCCCTCTGTGGTGACTTCCGTGGGGTCGGTCTCGGTGGGATCTGTTTCGAAATCCTCCTGATCCGGCGAAATCACTTCAAAGGTTTCCGTAGGCTGGGCAGAACCCAGCTTGTCCAGCACATAGCTGCCGGCGATGGCCATGGTCAAAACAGCCAGCAGGATCAGTGACAAAAGTACGATCAGAGCGATCAGTCCTGCTTTTTTCCACTTTTTGTTGATCTGTATCTTCATTTTCTATGTCTCTCCTTGATATGTTCACCTCTGCGCTTCCACGCAGTACCAATGCAATTTCTGCGCCTGCTCCGGCGTATAATACCGGCAGGCGTCCACCGCCTGAGCATCTGCCCGGGGGTAGCTACCCTTGTCGTAAAACCGGACTGCCCGGCTGTTTTCCGGCGACACGCACCAGAAGATCCGCCTCAGTCCCAGCTCATTTAAGCCCAGATTGAGAATCTGCTCCATGCCGAATCGGGAAAAACCCTTTCCCATGGCGCACCGGCGCATGGCGATGGCAAATTCCGCATCGCCGTGCTGGCGATCGATATGCTTCAGGCTGACTGTACCCATATAGGTATCGTCATCATCCGCAACAGCCAGATGCAGCTGATCGCTGTCCTTGCGGCTGTTTTCTATGAAACGCTCGCAGTCTTCCAGCTTCTTTTCCAGGAATCTTCCCTGCAGATGCGCTACCGCATCTCGGTCGTGCATCCATTCCAGCATGAAAGGCGCGTCTTTTTCTTCTAAATATCTTAATTTCAACAGCTATCACGATCCTTTGCCAGTTCTTCCAAGATACCCTTACTGGGAGCGCTGTTGCCGTCCCCATAAAGAGACTGAATGATCTCCCTGCGGATCTTGGCCAGAGGATCATTCCCCTGCGCCAGCTGCTCCAAGCAGGCGATCAGCTCCTGCCGATTTTCAACACAGTAGCACCCTTGCAGCATCCGTTTGGTATGGGGCGACGGGGTCAAGGGCATATTGGAGCTACAGTAGATCATGGGCTTATCCATGGCAAAATACTCCGCCATGATCCCGGAAATGTCCGTGATCAGTACCGACGCGCCCCACATGGTGGAAAAGTATTCCTTCTGGGTATCCAGACGCACATTGGGAAGGGACTCGATCCGGTTTTGGAACGCGTCCACCTCCTGCTGGGTCATCTCCCCGGTCTGCAGGAAGTTGCTGAGCGCCAGAGGGTGGGGTCGGAACAGGAAATCCATGTCCGGGTGACTCTGGGCATAATCCAGCAGCACCTGATAATACTCGAAGAAATTCGTTCCGCCCAGGGCGGGATCTGTGGTCCATCTGGGTGTCCAGATTGCCCGGAAAGCATTTTGGGAGAAATCCCAGGCGGCGCTTTTCTTTTCCCGGCTGGCAGCGATCTCCTCCAGCCCCGGAAGACCGCAGTAGACACTTTTCTGCAAGCCAAGCCGGTGGAGCATAGCGCCCATTTTCCGGTTTCGCTCCATCACATAGGGCGATTCCGCAAAGTAAAGGTAAACATAGCGGAAAAACGCCCGCTCCATTACCGTGTCCACGATCTGCTCCGTCATGCTCATGCCGTACATCACAAGGCAAATGCGGCAGTACCGGCTGACCCGGGCGCTGCTGTAATCTTCCGGCAAAAAGGCATTGTAGGGTCTGGGGTAGAAGATATAGGAAAGTCCAAGGGTTTTTAAGTCCAGCCAGCTGTGATCCTCCATGGCGTTTCGCACATTGGCATACCCCTGCTGGCAGAAATAATCATAGGTGTCGTTTTGCCCCCAATCCCCGATCAACTGCTGATCCTTAATGTTGGAGGGCACGCAGATCAGCACCGGTTCAAACCGGTCATCCTCCAGCATCAGCTCATAAACCGGCTTCAGCTTGCTCCAGGCGGGGATGAACTGGCACAAAAAGCCTACCCGGATCGGGCCATCCTGCTTTTCGCGTCTGCGCTGTGCCAGATATCCCTGAGCAGCAGCCAGATCCCGCAGCACGTTTTTCGCTCCGGAGCCCAGACAGTGGATCACCGGGTTGGATTTTAGCATCTGTTTTAATGTTTGTGCCATGGCGGCCTCTCTTTCGTTAGGTATCCTTGCTGCGGATGGTATTCACCAGGCCCAGGATGCGTTTGCCGTTCAAAATCAAAATCACCAGACTGATTCCCGACAGGATCAGACGGACTTCCCGGTAGCCGTACAGCGCCACCGCCACAAAGGACAGGGCGCAAAAAGCCGCAAGGATCAGCAAAAGTCCCCGGGAATCGAACAGCTTCTCCCGGAACTCCCATTTTTTCATGGTAAGGCGCATGGCCACATAGTTGGCGCCCGCAAATACCAGATAGCTAAAGAGCGTCGTATACGCCGCGGCAATATACCCCATTTGCGGGATCAGCACTGCGTTCAGCACCACATTCAGCACCGCCGCACTCACGGATGCATACACCAGCTTGCCCTTTTCCTCATAGTAAAACTGAATGTTGATAAACAGCTGGGCATAAAACAGCAGCAGCATACTCATAGCCACCGGGGCTACCGCAAAGCACGCCTCCCAATACTGCTTGCCAGCCAGCACCAGAATGATCTCCGGCGCCAGAGCGATGACGCCCAGCAGCAGCACCGCCATCAGCAGCGCCAGCATATTGGCGATCTTATGATTCTCCTTGGTCTCTCCGGTTTTGAGCTTCTTGAAGATCCAGGGAACATAGGCATCGTTAATGGCGTTCAGCACAAAGGTCAGCACCAGCGCCAGAGAACAGGCGACGCCGTAAATGGCTGCCTTTTCCTTGCCGCAATAGTGGCTGATCATGATCCGGTCGCTTTGGTTGAATACCACCTGAGAAAGGTAGTAAGGAATCAGCGGAACATGGAAAGACAGAGCATAGCGCCAATACTTCTCATGATAAAAGGTCTTGCCCCTGACCAGGTTCCAGACATACAGCGCACCGCCAAAGGCGATGGTGACTGCAGCATAGCCGATGATCCGGGCATAGCCCTTTTCCGGACTGCCTGTTACCAGAAAATAAGCGATCAGCGGCGATATCACCGAGATCACCAGCGTCATCAGCGCTACCTGCTTGTATTTATACACAAACCGCAGCTTTCCGTACCAGCAGGACAGGGAGAACATACCCACTACCTCTGCCACCATCAGCAGCACCATTTCCGTGGGCAGTTCAAAGATCTGATTCCAGTAGTGGCGCAGCGGCAGGTAGATCACCAAAAAAGCGCCTGCCAAAACGGTGCAAAGACCCTGAACAGACGCAATGTATCTGTCCCGATCCTCTTCAAAGCGCACCATGGCGGTATTGAAGCAGCCGTAAGCAAGATATAAAGTTATAAAAATGGTCAGAATAGAGCTCCAGGAGGCGTAGACCGTATACTGGCCGTACTGCTCCGTGGTCATCAGCCGGGTGAACAGCGGCAGCGTGATAAACGACAGACACTTCTGCAAAATGCTGCAGATGGTATATGTCGCCGACGCTTTGACCATCACCGGCATATTTCTCCATTTTTTCAGCATAACTTCCGGTCCTCTTTCCTTAGCGGAAACTGTTTACCGCCTCAATCACCTGATCGATCTGAGCCTGCTCCATGCCATAGTACATGGGGATACTCAGTTCCTGGGCGCTGATAGTCTCCGCAATGGGCAGCGCGCCCTTCTCAAGTCCCAGATCCCGGTAGCATTCCTGTAAATGCATGGGGATGGGATAGTGCTTCACTGTGGAAATGCCAAGGTTCCCAAGGTGCTGTTCCAACTCGTCCCGCCGCTGGCAGCGCAGGGCGAACACATGCCACACCGGCTCTACATCCGGCAGGCACCAGGGCAGCACCACCTGGGGATTGTTGATCCGCTCCAGATACTGCCGGGCGATCTCCCGGCGAGCCTGGTTCATCCGGTCAAGATGGGGCAGCTTTGCGGACAAAAACGCCGCCTGCAGCTCATCCAGCCGGGAATTATTGCCCTTGTAGATATGATGATACTTATAATCCGAACCGTAGTTTCCCAAAGCGCGGACTTTATCGGCCAGAGTCTTATCATTGGTGACCACCGCGCCGGCATCGCCCAGAGCGCCCAGATTTTTTCCGGGATAAAAGCTAAAGCCTGCCGCGTTGCCGAAGGTGCCGATCCGCTGACCGTGATAGGTAGCGCCATGCGCCTGGGCGCAATCCTCCACCACATACAATCCGTGCTTTTTCGCCACTGCCATAATGGGATCCATATCGCAGGGCTGACCGTACAGGTGCACCGGCATGATGGCCCGGACAGCCGGGGTGATCTTCTCCTCCAGACGCTGGGGATCAATATTATAGGTGCGGATATCCGGTTCTACAAATACCGGGGTCGCACCCACATAAGTCACCGCCAGAGCGCTGGCGATATAGGTGTTGGAAGGCACAATGACCTGATCCCCCGGGCCAATTCCCAGCGCTTTCAGGATCAGCACCAGCGCATCAAGGCCGTTGCTCACGCCGATACAGTGCTCCGTACCGCAGTAGGCGGCAAAGGCTGCCTCAAAGGCGGCGTTTTCCTTGCCGAGGATATACCAGCTACTGTCAAACACCCGCTGAAAGGCAGCCTGAAGATCCTCCTTCAGCTCCCGTTCCATGGGCAAAAAGCTTGCAAACGGCACATTCATTGGGCATTCTCCTCCCGGTTGTTTCGAACCATATCCAGAAAATCCTGATAGTTGCGGATGTAATCAGCTTCGTCATAATGCTCCGACGCCAGCACCAGCAGCACCGCGTCCCGGGAAAAATCGTACATCTCCCGCCAGGTGTCGTTGCTGATGTAAAGGCCCTCGGTAGGCTTGTCCAGCAGAACTTCCCGGCGCTCAAAGCCATCGTCCAGCAGGATCTTGCAGCTTCCGTGAACGCAGATGAGGATCTGCTCCAGATTCCGGTGGGCATGCTTTCCCCGACAGACCCCTTCCAGCGTGTCATAAATATAGTACACCCGGCGGATCTGGAACGGAATATGCTCCATCGCTTCCAGCGCTATCAACTGCCCCCGGTCATCGCCGTGAGGCGGAAAATGATAAGTTTTGATCTCCATAAAATACCTCCAGCTTCCTCACTGGTTCTTTCTAAGCTTTTTCCATCCCTTCAGCAGAAATCCCACGGTATAAGCCACCGGGAAATGGAAAAACAGTTCCTTATTTCCTCTGCGAACCAAGTCCATGCTCATCTGTTTGCAGGAATAATTGCTGGCATACAGCTTTTGCAGCTGCAGCGTGTCCGGCAAAGTCAGATCCAGAGGATACGCGGTATTGCCGGTTTCCATCAGCAGCGTCAGCTGCCGGGCAAAGCTTTCCGGAGTCTGCACCGACCGGCTCAGCTTCTCTTCCTTTTCCCGGAGATAGTCCTTGTCCCGGATCAGCCGGGTGATCTCCCGGTTTACTTCCTCCGGTGCTGTAAACTCGATGCCCAGCTTGTCCTGTCCCAGCAGGAAGCCGTCGGAAATACTGTCATGCTTTAAGGTCACCGGCACTTTTCCCGCCGCAGCCGCATACTGGAACATCAGTCCGCCGCAGATGGGATAGGTGGACAGATAGAACAGGCTCTTGCCGATCACCCCAAACAGATCCCGCCGCTCCGGCGTATGCCACACCCGGCCGGGATACCGCTCCGCAAGGAGCTTTAGCTGAGATCCGTCACCGGAGCCGGCGTACCAAAAGACCACTTGGGGATGCTCCTGCAGCATGGTCTCCACGATCTTGTAGTAATAATTGTCCGGACTTTGGGTTTTATATAAAGCTCCGCCGGAAAATACCAGCAGCTGATTTTCTTCGTCAAAGGGGAAAGGATAGCCTGCAAAGTCCCGATTCTCCCCGATCTGGGGGTAAAAAGGCAGCTTTACCAGCTTTTCCTTGGGCACAGCCCGGAAAGCATGGGAGATCGCGCCGCCATAGTCCCGGAACTCAATATGCTTGTCCGCGCAGCGGCTGCCCAGCCAAAAGGCATGGTCCGTCAGATTGATCTGATACCGGATCCGGTCCTTGGGCGCGTTCAAAAAGGCTGTGGTGACCACCACATCATCTGCATTGGCATACATAAACAGGTGCTTTGCCCGACTGCTGCAAATTACCTCCTGCAGCGCCAGGACATCCGCTTTCTTCCCCTGCCCTTCCAGCAGGAAAACCTGTCCGCCGCCGCTCTCCACCAAGGCAATGGCATCCTGCATACTGCCTTCCCATTCCCGGCGGGTGACCAAGGTCACCTTTCGGTTGGGGCAAAGGGCTTCCAAATAGATCATCACCAGACCCCGGTTGGCAAGGCCGAAGCCGTCATAAAACAGCACCCGGTCATCTTCCGGCGGCTGTTTCGCCTGGGGCTTGGGAAGCTTCCACGCTACCTGCGCCAGACAATCCTCCAGCAGAGGGTCCATATAGCGCTGGTTGGCAGTATACTGGGTCAGCGCGCAGGTAGCGATGGTGTTCAGCGCCTCTTCCAGCTTGCCGTCGGCGGCCTGAACCCGAGCAATGGCAGTCAGTCTGCTGACGCGATTTTCAATTTTCTTCACAGCAGTCGTTTCCTTCATTGCCCTCGCTCCTTTCTATAGCCTTAGCCCAGATCTTTCAGGATCTCATCAATATTCTCCTCTGTCAGCGGCTCATAGACGCTGTCCAGATGCGTTAAGATCTGCTCCCGGGTCAGTTTGCTCATGTCCAGAGGCAGCAGTTTTTCAATGATTTTTTCGCTGAAGCGGTAACGCAGCACCTTTGCCGGCACACCGCCAACGATGGCATAAGGCGGCACATCCTGATTCACCAGCGAACCTGCAGCCACACAAGCTCCCTTTCCGATACGCACACCGGAAAGCACGGTGACCCCCTGCCCCAGCCAAACATCGTCCTCCAGGACTACCTTACCCTTTGTTTCCGCTTCATAGTCCGCCACATGGAACATGGTGCGGAAAGGATAAGTGGAAATGAGGTCGGTGCGGTGGTTGCCGCCCAGCAAAAACACCGTCTCCGGGCCGATGGAGCAAAAGCTTCCGATCTCCAGCCCCTCCTTGGGATTGCCAAAACAGCGCACATCCAGAGGGCCGTAGGTCTCCTTGCCCACCTGCACCCGATCAGCCGGGAACAGATTTACTGCGGTTGTGAAATTGTGACGATTATTTTTGCGCCATTGACTGCGAAAACAAGCCAGCTTCAGCTGCCGCACCGGTGTCCGCCGCAGTAATGCGGCAACGATATATTTCAGTTGCACGATGTATCCCCCTGTCGCTTCAGCGGTTTTTCAAAAACCCTTTCAGCTTCATCTTCTGACGGTAATATCTGCGGTAAAGCAGCGGGGCAAACCCACCGGTCTTCCACTGCTTTACGGTGGTATTCAAATAATCCGTATCCCCGGAAAATTCAACGACCAGCTCCTCCAGAGTGTCCAGATAGGTATGATCCAGGGAATTGCCGCTGGAAAGATGCCAAAGTCTTGCAGGCACAACATAGTTTTGGTATCCTGCCTTCTTAAGGTTCAGGCATTGCTCCACGGCGTACATATGCCACCCGGCTTTCTCAGAAAAGGGAAATTGCCGAAAAACAGCCGTTGGCATGATAAACAGGCACTCATCCACCGTTTGCACCGGTTGGGGCGTGTCGATCTGCTCCCCGGCGCTGGCTGCATTTGACCCGTGGACGATGGAAGAAAGCAGCTTCCATTCCTTGCCCTCCGGGCAGCCGGCTACACCGGCGATTCCCAGATTCTCCTGCTTTTGCGCCCAAGTGACGATATCCGCCAGCGCGTTTTCATCGGAAAACAGGATATCCTGGTGCATGAATGCCACATATTCTGTTTCTACCCGGTTTTTTTGGTCATTAAACGCCTGCCGGGCGCTGCTGTAACGGTTTTGGGAGTTGTCTATCCCAAGAAGGATATAGTCTACGCCCTTTTGGCACTCCAGAGACTTCTGGAACCGGCGAAACATAGCCTCTTTGTTCCAAACCGTAATGATGGTAATGGTTGACATAACACTTTGCTCCCCATCCGGGATCTCGTCTTAACAGTAGTAGGCAAACAGCTTCAGTAAAACGATATCCAGATATTTGATCGCCGCGGGAAAAACCGGCCGGTTGCGGTAGCCGCAAGCCTCCAAAAACCGGCACATCCGTAGTCTTGCCCGGATGTCCTTTTCCGGCAGCAGCTTATTCTCCCGCAAGATGCGGCACATTTCTTCGTCTGACCGGCACATGGCCTCCAAGCTGTTGGAAAGGTTGTCCCCCACCTGCTTATGCACATACAGCTGCTGGGGATTGAGGGCAAATTTTGTGCCCCGGTTCAGATACAGCAGCCACAAATACAGATCATCCGAGCCGTTGGACTCCATGGGATGCTCCAACCAGGCTGTGGGAATTTTGCTTTTCCGCAGCAGGCTCTGGCCGGGGGAAACGATCTGATTGGCAGCCTTCAAATAGATCAGCTTGCAGTTGACAAGGCGCATTTTCAGCTTGTCCCGGTAGATGCGCTTGGTCCAGCCGTCCATTTCCTTCACGCCGTCACAAATAACGCCGTCGCTGTCCCCCAGCGCCAGATACTGCGAGGCAAGAAACTCATCGCTGATCTCGTCATCCTGATCCAGAATGGACACCAGTTCACCGTGAGCCTCCTGAATGCCGTGGATCCGGCTTTTGTGGATGCCCAGATTTTTAGGGTTGTCCAAAATGCGGATGGTGAGCGCTTCGGGGTTTCCCTGAGGAAGCTCGATGGGGATCCAGGGGCTGTCGTTGACCAGAATGTACTCCACCCGCTGGTCGATCCCCCGCTGCTTCAGCCGGAGGGCATTTGCCTCCATCATCTGGATCAGCCGGGGTATATATTGATTGCCCTGATAAACAGAGGTAATGACTGAAATCATGACTTTGTAACCTTTTCTAATTGATCTTCCGGCAGCTTTTCTGTTTGCCAGCCGGGGTTTTGCACAACTGCCAAAAGGCTGTAGAAAATACACACGCACCAGTTGGCGCCGTCGATATCCTCCAGCACCATAAGTCCCAGCGCTGCCACGATGCTGACCTTCAGCATCAGCATATGACGGTCTTTATCCCGGTTTTTGAGGATCTTGATCGCAATATAGATCATGCTGACAAGATACACCGCGCCGCCCAAAAAGCCGATCTTATAGAACATCCCAAGATAGGTGGAATGAGAGCCCAGCGGATACTGCTGCGCGCCGAAATCCAGCATATCCTTAATGGCAACGCCCAAGATCGGGGACTCGGTCACAAGCTTATTTATGCTCAGCTCGTAGATATAAAGCCGCATGCTGTTGCTGCCTTCCCGGAGGTTGATGATCTTGTCCAGCACCGCAAGGATCACATCATAGCATACCACCACGCCTGCCGCGATGAGCATAACGGCAAAGATCCATGTCTGCGCCCGGCGGCGGCGATAGAGGTTAAAGAACATCTTCTGCAGCTCCAGGATCACATAGGCCAGCACCAGAACCGCCATAAGAACGAGGCCTGTCCGGGAATTGGTGTCCCGAATGGCCAGAAACAGTCCTGCTGTCAGCCCAAGGGCGCAGATCCGGCTGCGGGACAAGGTGATCATCGCCAGCGGGTAGAAGAACATCACCATGAAGATCACCAGATTCGCATAATCGAGATACCCGATAAACCGCCATTCCTGCACGCCGCTGACCCAGTCCTCCGCCAGCAGATCCCGACCGAACAGTCTGGGATTGACGCTGCCGTCTGCGATCCGGTATACCAGCCACATGACGATGAGGATCAGAAGATTGATCACTGCGTACCTGCTGATTCGGCGGTAATCCAGCTGGATCCGCCGGTAAAACAGATAATAGCACACCGCCACCAGGGTAATGCAGCAGGTATTTACCGCCGCGAACACCCGGCCCATGGCATGGCTGCCCAAAATCGTGTTGACCACGATGGACAGAGCATGCAGCGCTACACAGAACACCTGCAGCCAGACGAACCGGTCCGGCTGCAGCTTTCGGTCAGTCCTGGCGGCCATGAGGCACAACACAGCAGTCAGAACCACCAGCTGCACGGCCTTGGGAAGCAGCGCGATGATCCAAAAATATTTAAATATCGCGTAGCGCGCCTCGTCGTGCCGCAGCGTTACCGTCAGTTCCATGACTTACACTCTCCCGGTGGCAGCTGTTAAAACAGCTTTTCCACCAATGCCCCAAATTCCTTGCAGAAATTTGCGTTATTTTCGTACTGACCCAAAGACAGCTGCGCCACC
>JAZNLP010000018.1:0-6390 GCA_045579165.1 Faecousia sp. | reverse complement strand
TGGTCAAAAATTCCATCGAGAATCCCCGCGGCATTGACTATAATCTGGTTGATGCCCAGCAGGCCCGCCGTGTGCTGGACCGGATCGTGGGCTACCAGCTTTCTCCCTTGCTGTGGAAGAAGGTTCGCCGGGGTCTGTCTGCAGGCCGTGTCCAGAGCGTGGCCACCAGACTGGTGGTAGACCGGGAAAATGAGATCCGTGCCTTCCAGCCCAAGGAATATTGGTCTTTGGATGTGAAGCTGGACCGGATGGAAAAGCCCGGTTCTTTCGTTGCCCGTTATTATGGAGATACCAAAAAGCGGGAGCTGGAGAACGAGGAGCAGGTAAATGCCGTCATCCGGGATATTACCGGCAAGGTCTTTACCGTCACCAATGTAAAGCGGGCGGAGAAAAAGCGTTCTGCAGCGCCCCCTTTTACCACCTCTACCTTGCAGCAGGAAGCATCCCGGAAGCTGAATATGACCCCCAAGCGCACCATGGCCGTTGCCCAGCAGCTGTATGAAGGCGTGGATGTGGCAGGGGAAGGCACTTTGGGCCTGATCACCTATATGCGTACCGACTCCCTGCGGCTTTCTGACGAGG
The DNA here is from genome assembly GCA_045579165.1 of Faecousia sp. Lineage (GTDB taxonomy): Bacteria > Bacillota > Clostridia > Oscillospirales > Oscillospiraceae > Faecousia. The sequence continues at coordinate 5,808 of JAZNLP010000018.1, read as the reverse complement.
CCATGGCTTCTGCCGCTGCCTTTATTCAGAAGCGCTACGGCAAGCAGTATTACTATGGAAAATTCCATGTTTTTAAGACAAAATCCAGCGCCCAGGATGCTCACGAGGCCATCCGCCCCACCCATGTGGAGCTGGACCCCGAGCGTATCCAGAGCAGCCTGACGAAAGAGCAGTATAAGCTTTATAAGCTGATCTGGAGCCGCTTTTTGGCATCCCAGATGGCAAATGCGGTGTACGACACCGTTTCCATCGATACCCAATGTGCCGGCCATGTGTTCCGCTCCACCCACCAGAGCATGCGTTTCCCCGGCTTTATCGCTGTCTATGAAGAAGGCCGCGATGACGAGGCGGAGGCAGTGGGCTCGCCCCTGCCGGATCTGCAGGAGGGCGACCGTGCCAGCATTGCGGATATCAAGCAGGAGCAGCATTTTACCCAGCCCCCGGCTCGCTATACGGAAGCTACCCTGGTCAAGGCTATGGAGGAAAAGGGCGTTGGCCGTCCTTCTACCTACGCCGCTATGGTGTCCATCATTCAGGACCGGGAGTATGTCAGCAAGGTGGACAAGCGCCTTGCCCCTACTGCCTTGGGTGAGGTGGTCACATCCTTGATGATGGAGCGGTTTAACGACATCATCGATGTGGAGTTTACTGCCAATATGGAGACCCGGCTTGACGATGTGGAGGCGGGAAAACAGCCTTGGAAAGAGCTTCTTGCAGACTTCTACGGCGGCTTCCAAAAGGAATTGACAGAGGCGGAGACGGCTCTGGAGGGCGTACGCCTGAAAGTCCCGGAGGAAGAGACTGAGGAGCTGTGCGAGGAGTGCGGCCGCAAGATGGTTGTCAAGGTGGGCCGTTTCGGCAAATTCCTGGCTTGCCCCGGCTGGCCGGAGTGTAAGAACACGAAGCCCATCGTAGAGCGCATGCCCGGCCGTTGTCCCAACTGCGGCAGCGGTATCCTTAAGCGCAAGTCCAAGCGAGGCTATGCCTATTACGCCTGCGAGAAAGGGCAGGAGTGCGGCTTTATGAGCTGGGATGTGCCTACGGAGCTGGATTGCCCTCAGTGCGGTCAGACTATGTTCAAAAAATCCGGCAGAGGCCGGCAAAAGGCTTTCTGTATCAATGAGAAGTGCCCCAATTTCCTTCCGGAAGATAAGAGGGGCTACTATAAAAAGAAAACAGACGGTGCAGAAGCACCCAAAGCAGCCAAGAAGACTTCCTCTAAAACAGCCAAAAAGCCTGGCAGAAAGAAAAAGGGGGCTGGCGCATGATGACCGTTAAAGTGATCGGCGCAGGCCTTGCCGGCTCTGAGGCTGCCTGGCAGCTGGCGCAGCGGGGAATCCAGGTGGAGCTGATCGAAATGAAGCCCCACAAAATGAGCCCTGCCCATCACAGCGCCGATTTTGCGGAGCTGGTTTGCTCCAATTCTCTCCGGGGCGATCGGTTGGAAAATGCCGTGGGTCTGTTGAAAGAGGAGCTGCGCCGCTGCGGCAGCTTAATTATGGAGTGCGCCGAAGCCACTCGTGTGGAAGCGGGCGGTTGTCTGGCGGTGGACCGGGAGGGCTTTGCCGCCATGGTCACCCGTAAGATCCGCAACCATCCCAATATTACGGTGGTTTCCCAGGAGATCACCCAAGTGCCCCAAGGCCCTGTGATCATCGCAACCGGTCCGCTGACCAGTGATGCCATGAGCGAAGCCATCGGTCAGTATTTCGGGCAGGCGGAGCATCTACACTTTTTTGACGCGGCAGCACCGTTGATCACCGCGGAGTCGGTGGATATGGAGCAGGCCTGGTGGCAGAGCCGGTATGACCGGGGAACGCCGGATTATATCAACTGTGCCATGAATAAGGAGCAGTACGAGGCTTTCGTTCAGGAGCTGATCTCCGCGGAGGAAGCGGAAGTCCACGGCTTTGAGGATAAAAATGTGTTTGAAGGCTGTATGCCGGTGGAAGTCATGGCCCGTCGGGGCGTTGAGACGCTGCGCTACGGCCCGTTAAAGCCGGTAGGACTGCGGGACCCCAAGACCGGAAAAGAGCCCTATGCGGTGGTCCAGCTGCGGCAGGACAATGCGGCAAAGAGTGTGTTCAATCTGGTAGGCTTCCAGACCCATTTGAAGTTCCCGGAGCAGAAACGGGTATTTACCATGATCCCGGCACTTAAAAATGCGGAGTTTGTCCGCTACGGGGTGATGCACCGCAACACCTTTATCCAGAGCCCCAAGCTGCTGGATCGGTATTATGCGGACCGGCGAGACCCGCTGGTTGCCTTTGCCGGGCAGATGACCGGCGTGGAAGGGTATGTGGAATCCTGCGCTTCCGGTTTCCTGGCGGCTGTTGCTATGGCTGCCAAGGTACAGGGACGGCAGATCCCGGATTTCCCCAAAACGACAGCCATTGGCGCGCTGGGTCTGTATGTCAGCGATGAAAGCATTGAAAACTTCCAGCCCATGAATGTGAATTTCAGTATTATTGCCCCGCTGGGGCAGCGGATCCGCAAAAAAGCGGAGAAAAACCTGGCCATTGCCAATCGGTCTCTTGAAGTGATCGACGCTCTGGTGGCACAGGGGTTATAAAGAGAAAGAGGTGCGCTATGAAGATCATTTTGGATGCAATGGGCGGCGATCATGCGCCCCAGGCACCGGTGTTGGGTGCGATCGAGGCGGCAAAGGCCTTTGGGATCCAAATTACGCTGGTAGGCCGGGGTGAGGAGATCCTGAGCGTTCTTCGCAGTCAAGGGATTTCCAATCTTCCCGAGGGGATCGAGATCGCCAATGCCGATGATGTGGTGGATATGCATGATGATCCTGCTGCAGTGATCCATAAGCGGAAAAATTCTTCTATGGTGGTGGGCCTGAAGATGCTGGCAGAGGGGCGTGGTGACGCCTTTGTCTGTGCCGGCAGCACCGGCGCGCTGCTGACCGGCGCAACGCTGCTTGTGAAGCGGGTCAAAGGGATCCGTCGGGCAGCTATGGGCCCTGCTATGCCCAATAAAACCGGCGGCAAGACCGTGATTCTGGACTGCGGCGCAAACGCCGAGTGCACGCCGGAGTTTTTGCTCCAGTTCGGTCTGGTGGGCTCTTTGTACGCAAAGAAGACCTTTGGTGTGGAGAATCCCAAAGTAGGTCTTTTGAACATCGGCACAGAGGATTCCAAGGGCACGCAGCTGCAAAAAGAGGCCTACAGCTTACTGCAGGATGCTTCCGACCGGGGCTTGATCCACTTTGTAGGCAATGTGGAGGCCCGGGATGTACCGCTGGGCGCGGTAGATGTGGTGGTTTGCGACGGCTTTGCCGGCAATGTGCTGCTCAAATCCATTGAGGGCACAGCCATGTTCATGGGCAGTCTGATGAAGCACAAGATCTTTATGCGGAGCATTCTGTCCAAGATCGGCTATCTGTTTTGCAAAAAAGGCGTGGATGAGGTTATGGGTATGCTGGACTACCGTACCATCGGCGGCACGGAGTTTTTGGGCATTCGCAAGCCTGTAATCAAGGCGCACGGCGCATCGGATGCGCTGGCTTTCCGCAATGCCCTTGGGCAGGCGGCACAGGCGGCGAAAACGGACATATCTGCAGAACTGGAGGAAGGTCTGCGCCTGCTCTCTGAAAAAAAGGAGGAACCCGATGCTTAAGGATCTGGAAACAGCCATTGGCTACCGGTTTGAGAATATCTCCCTGCTGCAGCGGGCGCTGGCCCATTCGTCCTATGCCAACGAGCGCTGGCATGACAGCCTCATGAGCAACGAACGGCTGGAGTTTCTGGGAGATTCCATTCTGGGTATGCTGGTGGCGGATTACCTGTACCGAACCTTTCCCAACCGCCCGGAGGGCGAACTGACCCGGATGCGGGCGGACATGGTCTGCGAAAAGACTTTGGCAGAGGTTGCCTGCAGCTTAAATCTGGGAGAGCATCTGCTCTTGGGAAAAGGCGAGGAGCAGGGCGGTGGCAGAGGCCGGCATTCCATTCTGGCGGATGCGGTGGAATCTGTTATCGCAGCTTGTTATCTGGACGGCGGCATGGAGGCGGCGAAGTGCTTTGTAAAGCGGTTTATTCTGGTCAATGTACCGATCGACCGGCCTAACAATATGGATTATAAGACCGTTCTGCAGGAGCGGATCCAGCAGAAGAAAAACCAGGTCCTTTCCTATGTTCTCGTCGGCGAGAGCGGCCCGGATCATGACAAGCATTTTGAGGTGGAGCTGCGGCTCAATGACCGAGTGGTTGGCACCGGCTCCGGAAGCAGTAAAAAGCGCGCGGAGCAGGCTGCTGCTCACGCGGCTCTGGAACTGCTGTACCCGGCCGGAGAATAGAGCGAAGTTTGACGAAATTGTTAATGTTAGCCATTGCGTGATTAAGATTGTTGCAAAATCGGATAAAATAGGGTATAATACTTGAAAGCCGATTTGGTGCGGCCGAAGAGAAATGAAAAAGGGGGCGTGCAAACCATGCAGGCAGCAGATAAAGAGAAAAATGCCCAGGAAACTGTCACGCCGAAGAATATGAAAGAATTTGTGATGCCGGAGCCAAAGCCCGGTTATGAAATTGGAAAGCGCATATTTGATATCGTTGCTTCTTTGTTGGGCCTGATCGTGCTTAGCCCGGTGTTTTTGGTGACCGCTATCGCCATCTGGCTGGAGGATCACGGAAGCCCCTTTTATTCTCAGATCCGTCTGACCAAGGGCGGCAAGGAGTTCCGGATGTATAAGTTCCGTTCCATGTGCGTGGACGCGGACAAAATGCTGGATTCTCTGATGGATAAAAACGAGATGACCGGTCCGGCTTTCAAGATCGCAGCTGACCCCCGGATCACCCGGGTGGGTGCGTTTATTCGCAAAGCCAGTATCGATGAGCTGCCCCAGCTGGTGAATATCCTTAAGGGCGATATGTCTGTGGTGGGCCCGAGACCGCCGCTGCCCAGAGAGGTGGCGCAGTATACACCCTATCAGATGCATCGGCTGGATGTGATCACAGGCCTTGCCTGCTATCATGAGTGCACAGGAAGAAGCACTGCCAACGATTTTGACGAGTGGGTGGAATCTGACCTGCGGTATATCCGGGAACGGAGCTTCAAAACCGATTTGAAGATCATTTGGTGGACACTTAAGATCGTCATTACAAAAAAAGGCGCTATGTAATAAAACAGCCGCAAAAGCGGCTGTTTTTTTCATATTTACGCCGGATCTGGGCAAGCTAGTTCCGGAGGGATGGCAATGACGGAGAAGGAATATCAAAAAATGGTGGACAGGATCGGTCCTCGGTCGCCGATCTGGAAAGATTATATAAACGCCTTTTGGATCGGCGGGCTGATCTGCACCTTGGGGCAGGTGGCTATGTGGGCTTTTGGAAAGCTGGGACTGGAGAAGCAGGATGCATCCACAGCGGCATCTATGAGCTTGGTTGCCCTGTCGGCGCTGCTTACGGGGCTGAGCATTTATGACGATATCGCCAAACATGCCGGCGCAGGAACGCTGGTACCCATCACGGGCTTTGCCAATGCCATTGCCGCCCCGGCGGTGGAGTTCAAAACCGAAGGAATGATCCTTGGCACCGCGGCGAAGATGTTTACAATCGCGGGACCAGTGATCGTGTATGGTGTGTCCGCATCGGTAGTATACGGTTTGATTTATTGGATAACAACTCTATTCTAACAACAAAAGGCTTGACCGATTCGGTCAAGCCTGTTTAAAAAAGGTAATTATTTGTGTTAAATTGCAAATTGCATCAGAGCCCCATCATAACACTAAAATAAACACAAATCGCTAAAAAGGCAAACGCCAATAGCATTAAAGCGATTGTAGCAGGTGAATTT
>JAZNLP010000017.1:0-38922 GCA_045579165.1 Faecousia sp. | reverse complement strand
GCCGCCACAGGCAGTGCAGACCGCTCTGACGATATCGCCGGCCTTGATGCCCCGGGCGATGGCGTCCTTGCCGCAAACCGCCAGGAATGTAACTTTGTCGCCGTTGACCGTTGCCAGTACAGCAACCACAGAAGCATCCTTATCCCGAAGCAGGTCGCCCATCTGGCGCAGCTTGTTGGGGTCTGCGTTGGGAACGGTAGCAGTCAGCACCTTCAGGCCATCAACATTGTGAGAACCGAACAGGAAGCGATCCACTTCACCGGCAGACTCCTTGGACTTATACTGCTCAATGGATCTCTTCAGATCCTTCACTTCGTCCAGCTGCGCCTGCAGGCGGTCATGAAGATCCGCAGGCTTTGCCTTCAGTAGATTGCAGGCTTCCAGTACCAGGTTCTGGGTCTTCTCCATCTCATTCAGGCAAGCCTTACCGGTAATGGCTTCGATACGCCGGACACCGGAAGCAACGCTGCCCTCGCTGACGATCCGGAAAGGACCGACCTTCGCTGTATTATCCAGATGCGTACCGCCGCACAGCTCTACAGAGTAGCCGCCCATGTTGACCACACGAACCGTATCTCCGTACTTCTCGCTAAACAGCGCCATAGCGCCCTGCGCCTTGGCATCTTCAATGCTCATTTCCCGCACATCAACGCCGTAGCCCTCCAGAACTGCAGCCTGAACAATGCTGTTGATCTTTGCCATCTCCTCATTGGTGACGGCAGAGTAGTGAGTAAAGTCAAAACGCAGGTGATCCGGCTCTACCAGGGAACCAGCCTGGTGCACATGGTCGCCCAGAACGCTCTGAAGTGCCTTTTGCAGCAAGTGGGTAGCGGAGTGGGCGCGCATGATCGCCTTGCGGCGCTCTACATCGATGGATGCCAGCACCAAATCGTCCACCTTCACAGCACCGGAAATCATCTGACCGTAATGCAGGTACTTGCCGCCTTTATCCTTCTGAACATTGGTGACCTCGAAGCGGCTTTCACCAACCAAAATCACGCCATGGTCAGCCACCTGACCGCCCATTTCCGCATAGAACGGGGTCTTGTCCAGAACAATGATGCCCTTTTCCCCAGCGGTAATACTGCCGGATACTTCCTCTCCAACGCAAACCGCCAGAACCTTGGCGTTGACGCTGTTTACATCATAGCCGACAAAATCTGTAGGCGTCTTGTCAAGGCCCAAGTCAATGCCAGCCCAGCCGAGATCGCCCAAGGCTTTCCGGGCTTCCCGGGCGCGGAGCTTATCTTCCTCCCGCTGGCGGTTGAACTCCTCCACATCCAGAGTCATTCCCTCGTCCTCCAGCATCTCCACAGTCAAATCCAGAGGGAAGCCGTAGGTGGCAGACAACAGGAATGCATCCGCACCGGAGAACACAGTCTTGCCAGCAGCCTTATGCTCGGCAAGCTTAGCATTATAGATCTGCATGCCGGTATCGATCGTCTTGGCGAAATTCTCCTCTTCCACCTTGACCACCTTGACGATATAGTCGCAGCGCTCCCGGAGGTAGGTATAATGGGATTCATTTTCCTGAACGACTGTTTCCACCACCTGATACAGGAACGGATGATTAACACCCAGAAGCTTTCCGTGACGGGCAGCCCGGCGCAGCAGACGCCGCAAAACATAACCCCGGCCCTCGTTGCTGGGCAGCACACCGTCTGCGATCATAAAAGTAGATGCACGGATATGGTCAGTAATCACACGCAGGGAAACATCGGTCTTATAGCTCTGGCCGTAGGACGCGCCGGTGAGTCTGGTAACATGGTTGGTGATGTTCATGACCGTATCAACATCGAACAGGCTGTTGACGCCCTGGCAGACCACCGCCAGACGCTCCAGACCCATGCCGGTATCGATATTCTTCTGAACCAGCTCGGTGTAATTGCCCTGTCCGTCATTGTCAAACTGGGAGAAAACATTGTTCCAGACTTCCATGAACCGGTCGCAATCACAGCCGGGACGGCAGCCGGGCTTGCCGCAGCCATACTCTACACCGCGGTCATAGTGGATCTCAGAGCAAGGGCCGCAAGGACCGGCGCCATGCTCCCAGAAGTTGTCCTTCTTGCCCAGTCGGGTCATCCGCTCCTCAGGAACGCCGATAACCTTAGTCCAGATATCCCAAGCCTCATCATCGTTTTCATAGACAGTAGGATACATCCGCTCCGGGTCCAAGCCGACCCACTGAGGGCTGGTCAGAAATTCCCAGCTCCACTGCAGGGATTCGGTCTTAAAATAGTCACCGAAAGAGAAATTGCCCAGCATTTCAAAATAAGTGCCGTGCCGGGCGGTCTTACCGATATTCTCGATATCGCCGGTGCGGATACACTTCTGACAGGTGCAGACTCTGCGGCGGGGAGGCTCTACTTCGCCTTTAAAATAAGGCTTCATAGGCGCCATGCCGGAGTTGATCAGCAGCAAAGACTGGTCATTCTGGGGAATCAAAGAAAAGCTCGGCAAGCGCAGATGGTTCTTACTTTCAAAGAAACTGAGGAACATCTCGCGCAGCTGATTTACACCAAAGGGTTTGTTAGCCATTGGATCTACCTCCATAAAATAAAAATACGCCGCCCCAAAATAGGGGCGACGGAAATCGCGGTACCACCCTAATTCATCCCTTTCGGGACATCTTAGACACTCTGTAACGGGAGCGCCCGTCCCGGTCATCCCGGGCGACGCACAAGTGGCTGGCAAAGGTATCCACAAGGGGCTTCCACCGTTTCCCCTCTCGCTGAAGTATCACCCTTTGCTTGGCTTGGGCATAGTCTTTTCATATCGAATGTATTTTACCACAAATCCCAAAAAAGTCAACGGCAAATCGAAGAAAAAGCCCCGAAAATCGGGGCTTTTTTCAAATATTCTCCAGAAGCCAGCTTCTAAGTTCCGCAATTCCTGCCTCACTCATGGAGAAGCTGCGCTCCCCTTCCATTGTGCTTTTTTCGTAGCAGAATGGGCCATGCCAGAACTGCGCCTGCAAAGAACTGTTTTCAAAGTCCACTTCCTTAGAGGTTGCTTTGATTACATTGGGAATCACCCGAAACCGAAACGCTCCGCATGAACCGGTAAAGGGATTGTCCATAGCAAACCAGTGAAGATTGGGCAAATAGATCTCATTCATCATAATTCGTCCGTCAGCGCTTCCATTTCATCCAGCAGCTTACCGAACAGCTCCAGCGCCTGATTCACAGGCTCGGGGCTGGTCATATCCACGCCTGCATCCTTCAGCAGGTCGATAGGGCTCTTGGAGCAACCGCCGGACAGGAAGCGGATATAATCCTTAACAGCGCTTTCTCCCTCTGCCAGGATCTTGCGGGACAGGGCAATGGCTGCGGAGTAGCCGGTTGCATACTGGAATACATAGTAGTTGTAGTAAAAATGCGGGATCCGCGCCCACTCAAGGGCGATCTCATCATCCACCACCATATCCGGTCCGAAGTACATTTCATTGAGCCGCTTATACTCAGCACACAGCGCCTCGGCGGTCAGAGTCTTGCCCTCACCGATCATCCTGCCGATGTTCAGCTCAAACTCCGCAAACATGGTCTGGCGGTAAAGTGTACCCTTGAACTGCTCCAGGAAATGGTTGATCAGATATGCCCGCTCCTGCTTGTGAGAGGTCTTATTCAAAAGATACTCCATCAGCAGTGCTTCGTTGCAGGTAGAAGCCACCTCTGCAACAAAGATCACATAGTCCGCATCAATGGGATTCTGATACTTGTTGGAATACCAGGAGTGCAGCGCGTGACCCATCTCATGCGCCAGGGTGAACTGGCTGTCCAGCGTTCCGGAATAGTTCAGCAGCACATAAGGATGAACGGCAGCGCCGGCAGAATAAGCGCCGCTACGCTTACCCTCATTCTGATAAACATCGATCCAGCGGTTTTCAAAGCCTTCCTTCAAAACCTTGCGGTAATCTTCCCCCAAGGGCGCCAGCGAGTCATAGACCGTCTGCTTCGCCTCGGCAAAGGGGATCTTGCGGCTGACATCGGAAAGAAGCGGCGCGTAGACATCGTAAAAATGAAGTTCATCAACACCAAGGAGCTTTTTCCGCAGCCGGACATAACGGTGCATCTTGTCGAAATTCTGATGAACCGCCTCAATTAGATTCAGGTATACAGAAGTGGGAACTTCCGTACGGTCCAAGGATGCTTCCAGCGTAGAATCATACTTTCTGGCATCGGAGAAGAATTTCAGTTGCTTGCCCTGAGCGTTCAGAATCGCCGCAGCGGTGTTCTTAAAATCACCAAAGGTGTGGTAAAGGTTTTCGTAAGCGCTCTTTCTCAGCTGCCGGTCCTCACTCTCCTCGCAGGTAACAAACGTACCCTGGCTGAGGGGATGGTGATTCCCTTGGGCGTCCACCGCATCCGGGAATTTGATATCCGCATCCGCAAACGCGCCATAAATAGTATCCGGCGCCTGGGACATCTCCCCTGCCGCAGCCAGCAGCTTTTCCTCCGCAGGTGACAGGATATGCGCCCTGCGGCGGCGTGTGGAGGTCAGATACCGGCGGTAGCGCTCCAGCGCGGGCACAGCGGCGTAAAAGATACTGAGCTTCTCGTCGGAAATATCCATAATTTCCGGGGTCTCAAAGCTGCAGGCGGCCTGCAGACCAACATAGACCGACATAAACTTACCGGTCATCGCCTGATATTTAGGCGCTCGGGTATCCTCGTCAGACTTTCGCATACAGTAGTTTGCCAGCAGTTCCAGCTTTGCGTTCACCTGCTCCATTTTTGCAAGGTAAGCATACAAAGTATCTCCGCTTTCGCCCAGCCTGCCGGCATAAGCTGTCAAGGCAGACTGGTCATCCGACAGGGTCGCCAGCTCCGCTTCCCAAGCATCATCCGAAACATACATATCTTCAGTTGCCCAGGTATCCTCCACGGCAACATCACAGCGCTGGGGAATTTTACTCATCTGTTCCATGGTTTCCCTCCATCAATTTTTCTTCATTATAGCATTGGGGCATCTAAAAAGCAATCCTTGCTTTTTCAGCCGAAATATGGTAAGGTTTCGTAGGTGATATTATGAAAAAGAAACTCCAGAGCAGCACATATCTGCTTCTGGCAACCGTTATTTGGGGCTCTACTTTTGTGGCACAGAGCCTGGGCATGGATCATGTCGGACCATTTACCTTTCAAGCGATCCGATGCGCCATGGGTTCAGTAGGTCTACTACCTGTTATCTATCTGTTCGACAGAAAAAAAGATGACGGCAAGAGCTTCCTGACAAGATTCTGCAACAAGCATCTGTGGAAAGCAGGATTTTGCTGCGCTATTCCCCTCTTTTTTGCTGCGAACCTGCAGCAGATGGGCCTCGTTTCCACGGATGCGGGAAAATCCGCATTTCTCACTGCCATGTATATCGTATTTGTTCCGCTGATCGGTCTGTTATTTAGGCGCAAGATGTCTGTTATGGTGCCGATCTCCGTTCTGGTGGCAGTCGTGGGTCTGTACTTCCTAAGCTGTTTCGGCGTAACCAGCGTGAGCACCGGCGACCTGCTTTTACTGGGCTGCGCTGTTGCCTTTGCCGTGCAGATCATTTTCGTGGACAAATATGCAAACCGGGTCGATCCCCTGCGGCTGAACTGTCTGCAAGCGGGCATCTGCGCTGTGGGTTCAGCCATTGTGATGCTGTTTACCGAAACGCCTACCCTTGCCGGCATCCAGGGCAGCTGGTGGGGCATGTGCTATGCAGGCTTTCTTTCCATGGGCGCAGCCTACTCCCTGCAAATCCTGGGGCAGAAGAATCTGGAGCCTGCCGTGGCATCTCTGATTATGAGTCTGGAATCTGTGGTGGCGGTGCTGTGCGGTGTGCTGTTCCTCCGGGAAATGATGACTGTTTGGGAAACCATCGGCTGTGTGTTGGTTTTCACGGCAGTGATCCTATCCCAGATACCAACAAAAGAAATTAAAAAACAACCCATCCAATAGGATGGGTTGTTCGTTTTATTTCCGGTCAGCAGAAATGACCTTCTTCATGGCCTCAATTGCGACACAGATGGCAGATGATGTATCCTCACTCATCCGCTGATCCAGTCCTGCCTTTTCCCGCTCTTGATTCCAGACCACATGGAAGCAGCTGCCGCAGCGGACACCCAATGCCGCAGCCACAACAAACAGCGCTGCAGATTCCATTTCGCTGGCTTTTACACCCAGCCGTTTCCAGCTTTCCCATTTCTGCAAGAGATCATACGACACAGGAGATCTTTCGGGGCTGTGCTGGCCGTAGAAGGAGTCTTTGCACTGAACTACACCCACATGGGTGCGGTAGCCTAAGTCCTCTCCTGCTGCCTTCAGCGCCGCGGTAATGCCGAAGTCCGGAACTGCAGGAAACTCCATGGGAGCATACTCAAGAGAAGTATGCTCATACCGGATTGCACCGCTGGCAACCACCACATCACCGGACTGGACATTTAGGTCTATGCCGCCGCATGTGCCGATACGGATAAACGTATCTGCACCGATGGCCGCCAATTCCTCCATGGCGATGGCGGCAGAAGGGCCGCCGATGCCGGTAGAGCAGACGCTGACCTTTTCTCCCAGCAGCGAACCGGTATAGATGTTATACTCCCGGTTCATGCCAATATGCACCGGATCATCAAAATGCGCCGCAATGCTCTCGCAGCGCCCCGGATCGCCGGGCAAGAACACATACCGTCCCACATCCCCCTTTACGCAGTGGATATGAAACTGTTTGCCGATATCCTGCATGGTATTCCCTCCTAACAGATTGAAGCATCAGAAAAAGCTAACCTGGCTGGTATCCGGCAGGCTGCCGAATGCGCCGGCCTCTTTAAGCATCTGGATATGGGTCTTGGAAACCTTAGGACACGCTAAGGAGAACTCCTCAACAGAAAGAAACTCCTTGCCTTCCCTGCCGTGAACGATATCCTTGGCAGCGCTTTCGCCCAAGCCGGATATGGCAACAAAGGGCGGGCGAAGCTTTCCGTCTTCGATGACAAATTTCGTAGCGTCGCTCTTATAGATGTCGATGGGCAGGAACGAGAAACCACGAAGGTAATACTCGTATACAACCTCCAGAGTGGTCAGCAGATCTTCATCCTTGGCTGTGGCATCTTCGTTGTTGTCAATGGCCTCAATATTCGCCTTCACAACATCCATGCCGTTTGTCATCAGCACCGCATCAAAGCCGCCCTTCTGGCTGCGGCGGTAGAAATACGCCGCATAGAATGCCAGCGGATGATTGACCTTAAACCACGCGATCCGGAACGCCATCATCACATACGCCACCGCGTGAGCCTTGGGGAACAGATATTTGATCTTCTTACAGGAACCGATATACCAATCCGGCACACCGGCATCGATCATCTCCTGCTCCGCCCCCTCAGGAAGTCCCCTGCCTTTACGGACAGATTCCATGATCTTAAACGCCCGTTTTTCCGGTATGCCGCAGGAAATCAGATAGATCATAATATCGTCACGACAGCCGATGGTTTGATCCACGGAAGCAGTCTTGGAGGTGATCAGATCCCGGGCATTGCCCAGCCACACATCCGTGCCGTGGGTATAGCCGGAGATCCGCACCAGAAAATCGAACTTTTTCGGCATGGTATCCAGCAACACGCCCCGGGTAAAGCGGGTGTTAAATTCAGGAACTGCGACCGCGCCGGTAGGCCCAAGAAGCGGGTCGTTTTCATAGCCCAAAACCTCGCTGGAAGTAAAAATAGACATAGTCTTTTTATCGTCCAACGGGATGGTCTTGGCATCCACGCCGGTCATATCCTCCATCATACGGATCATCGTGGGGTCATCATGCCCCAACATATCCAGCTTCAGAAGATTTTCTTCCATGGAGTGATATTCAAAATGGGTGGTGATCTGATCGGAATTGGGATCGTCAGCCGGATGCTGTACCGGGCAGAAATCCCAGATTTCGTTTTCCTGAGGAATGACAACCAGTCCGCCGGGGTGCTGTCCGGTAGTTCTGCGAACACCGACACAACCGCTGGCAAGCCGGTTCATTTCCGCAGGCGAGGCTGTTTTCCCCTGAGTTTCCATGTACTTTTTGACATAACCGAAGGCTGTCTTTTCCGCAACTGTGCCGATCGTACCGGCGCGGAAAACATGGGACGCGCCAAACATAGATACACAGTATTTATGCGCCTCCGCCTGGTATTCACCGGAGAAGTTCAGATCAATATCCGGAACTTTATCGCCGCCGAAGCCAAGGAAGGTCTCAAAGGGAATGTTAAAGCCGTCCTTTTCCAGCTGCGCGCCGCATTTGGGACAGGTGGCATCCGGAAGATCCGCGCCGCAATTATAGCCCTTGGGTACATCCAGAATCGTATGCTTACAATCAGGATTCGGGCAACGGTAGTGCGGCGGGAAGGAATTGACCTCCGTAATACCGGACATATAGGCTACGATAGACGAACCCACAGAGCCACGGGAACCCACCAGAAAGCCGTTTTCCAGAGAATTCTGCACCAACCTTTGGGCGGACATATAGATCACATCGTAGTGACAGTTAATAATGTCGTGCAGCTCTGTCTCCACACGCCTGACAAACAGTTCCGGCGGATTGTCGCCGTATAAGCGGTGGAACTTGCCGTACACAAGGTTCTTCAGATCCTCCACCGAGTTTTCAATTTTAGGCGCAAACAGATTATGCGGCACCGGGCGAAGCGTCTCGCACATATCACAAATGATATTAGGATTGGTGATAACGATTTCCCGGGCTTTTCCCTCGCCCAAATAGCTGAATTCCTCCAGCATCTCATCTGTGGTTCTGAAATACAAGGGATTATCCCTATCCGCATCCGAAAACCCTTTTGATGCCAGCAAAATGTGTCGGAAGATCTCGTCCTCCGGGTTCAGGAAGTGGACATCGCCGGTGGCAACGACCATTTTCCCCATCTCTTCGCCCAGCTGCACGATCCGGCGGTTGAGGTTTCGCAGATCCTCATCGTTGTGAACCGGAAGCTTCTCTTCCGCGATCATAAACCGGTTGTTGGCAATGGGCTGGACTTCCAGATAATCATAGAACGAGGCGATCCGCTTCAGCTCCATATCGCTCTTGCCCCGCAGCACAGCTTGGAACAGCTCGTTGTTTTCGCAGGCAGAGCCAATGATCAGTCCCTCCCGAAGCTTCATAAGCTCGGACTTGAGAATTCTGGGGACACGCTTAAAATGCTTCAGATTGGCGTCAGAGATCAAATGATAGAGATTCCGCAGACCCTGCTGGTTCTTTGCAAACAGGATAATGTGCTGGGCATAGCGGTCATCCTTGCGAACTTGGGAGCGGATGGATTCCATATAAGGATTGATCTGCTTCAGCGTGTGGATATCCCGCTCCTTAAGCATCCTTACAAACTTACCCATCACAGCGCCGCAGGTAACCGCATCCGCCAGCGCCCGGTGGTGGTTAAACTCCGGCAGACCCAGAGCATCCGCCAACAAATTCAGTTTATGGCGGCTTAACTGGGACATCAGATTCTGAGACAGCGCAAAAGTGTCCACAGAAGTAAAGCTATAAGCAATGCCAAGCTTTTTACAGGCTTCATACAAAAACGATGTATCAAAGTCTGCATTGTGGGCGACCAGCACCCGGTCGCCTATGAACTGCAGGAAACGGTCGATCGCATCCTTAAGGCTCGGCGCGTCCTGGAGCATTTCATCAGTGATGCCCGTCAGCTCCGTTGTTTCCTTTCTCAGCGGGCCATCCGGCGCAACAAAGCACTGGAAACGGTCCAGCTCCTGGCCCTCCTTCATAATGACCGCGCCGATCTCAATGATCTGGTCATTTTTAGAGGAAAGGCCGGTTGTTTCCAGGTCGAAAGCAACATATTCCCCCTCAAGAGGCATATCTGCATCGCCCCGAACAGCTACGATATCGTCCACATCGTTGACATAGTAGCCTTCGCAGCCGTACAGGACCTTAATAGGCTCATCCGTACCTGCCACCTTAGGCGCGCCCTTTCCGTCGACGACATGCAGAGCATCGGTAAAGGATTGCACGCAGCCGTGATCGGTAATGGCGATGGCCTTGTGACCCCAAGCCGCTGCCTGCTTGATAGCAGCCTTGGTACTTGTCAGCGCATCCATATTGCTCATTGCCGTATGCAGATGCAGCTCTACACGCTTTTCGCCCATCACTTTGTCCAAACGAATGGGCATAGCACCGGGGACAATCGCATTGGGTTTGAGCACCATCTCGTTGGTGTAATTGTCGATCAAAAGTCTGCCGGAAACACGCACTGCGTCACCGACCTTGATACCGGATACAATAGGCTCTGCTTCCCGCTTCTCCAAAAAGCGGCTGACACGGACAGAAGAGGTATGATCCGTCATATCAAACCGGATCACTACAGCATTGCGCTTGGGAAGCTCCTTATGCTCCACCGCGAAAACTCTGCCCTCCACGATCACATTGCCCATGTTCAGATCCACATCTTTCATGGGGATGCTTGCGCCCTTAAAGGGCTTGCCGTAGATCGCATCAGTATGCGCCGAGGCGGCTGCGCTTTGTTTCTGCGCAGAAGGAGCGGTAATCGGCATCTGATCCATCATCTGCGTCCGCATTTGTTCCATTGCCTGAAACAGCGCATCCCCCTCCAGGTTCTGACCTGCTTCGATCCGGATGGTAACCGGCACAGAAAACTGCTGACAAAGTGTCTGCTCCACCTTACGGGCACATTCTTCCAGATCTTTCTTGCCGTTGCCCAAAAGCTTGACCGTCAGAACCGCGTCCTCCCAGCACCACTGTGCGCCGGCAAGAGAACCGCGGGTCATGGAGTTTTCCTGTACGAACAGGCTCATCAGTTCCTCCGGCTCTACCTTCTGGAGCTGATCTGCAGGACAGGCAGTCGCAATTTGCAGCCTGTTCAGTCCGTAAATATCGCAGATGTCTCTTTTTACCTGGTCAAGATAGCGCTGAGGTATGTATTCCGGGCTAAACAAATTGATCGATATACTCCGTCTTTCCGGATCAATATCTGCAGCCGTAATAGCCGCCTGAGACAAACTGCTCTCAAGCAGCTCAGGCGGCGCATAGTCCGGGAACATATTCAGGAAATAAACCTGTTCTTTCATCTTTACCTCTATTACGGAAATTACAACAATTCAATTCGCTTAATCAGCGCGTCCAGCAGCTGATCGTATGGCAGCTTTTCTACCTGCTCCCCTTTTTCAAAGATCATGCCCCAGCCGTCACCGCCGGCAATGCCGATATCTGCCTCTCTGGCTTCACCGGGACCGTTGACAACACAGCCCATAACGGCAACAGTAATCGGCTTTTTGCACTCTTTCAACGCTTCATCCACCTGATTCACAAGGCCGATCAGGTCGATCCGGGTACGGCCGCAGGTGGGGCAAGAAATAATATTGACGCCCTCTTTCCGAAGTCCCGCTGCCTTCAGAATGTCCTTGGCGGCATAGACCTCCTGAACGGGATCGTCTGTTAAGCTTACACGAATGGTATCACCGATTCCGTCCAACAAAAGCGCACCAATGCCCATTGCGGACTTGATCATGCCCATTTTCACAGGGCCGGTCTCGGTAACACCGATGTGCAGCGGATAATCGCACTTTTCCCGGAACAGCCTGGCAGCAGCTACCATAGTAGCAACGGTGGACGACTTCATAGATACGCAGGTATCATAGAAACCGAACTTTTCCAAAAGCTCCAGATGCTCAAAAGCGCTTTCCACCAGTGCTTCTGCTGTGGGATGTCCGTACTTTTCCAGCAGCCGCTTGTCAAGACTTCCGCCGTTGACGCCGATGCGGATCGGGATCTTCTTATCCCGGCACACATCCACCACGGCCTTTACCCGATCTTCCCCGCCGATATTGCCGGGATTGATCCGGATCTTGCTGGCGCCGCCCTCTGCGGCAGCAATCGCAAGCTTATAATCAAAATGGATGTCCGCAACCAGCGGCAGCGTGCTTTCCGCGCAAATGGCTGCAAACCCCCGGGCAGCCTCCATATTCTGCACGGACAGCCGGGCGATCTGACAACCGGCAGAGCGCAGCGCCCGAATCTGGGCAAGAGAGTCTGCCACATCCGTGGTTTTCGTATTGAGCATAGACTGAATGACCACAGGTGCGCCGCCGCCAATGGCAACGCCGCCTACATGGATCTGTCTGGTCATAAAAGCTCACCCCTTAAATATCACAAAAATATCTTTAAACATGATCACCGCCATGAGGGCAAGGAGCAAAATCATACCCGCTCCATGGATATAGCCTTCGATCTTGGGATCGATCTTCTTTCTGGTGATCTTTTCAATGCCCGTGGTCAGCAGCAGCGCTACGATCCGACCGCCATCCAGCGCAGGGATTGGCAGCAGGTTCATTACCGCAAGGTTAATAGCAATATAGCCGCCAAAATACAGCAGATTCAGTAACGCATCCACCTTATTTCCTGCTGCATCCGCAACAGTAGACATCTGCTGAACGATCCCAACCGGGCCGCTCATGTCAGAAAGGCCTGCTTTACCGGTCAGCAGCATCCCGAGACTCAGCCGCACACTGTTAACAGTGCTTGCCACATGGCGCAGCGTATAACCCAGACCGGAAAGGAAATTCGCCTCTTCGGTAGCAAAGCTTACGCCGTAATGGCTGTAGGTTTGCTCTCCCTCCGTATGGGAATGAGGCAGCAACGGGACATTCGCCAGATTAAGGCGCTTTCCGTCACGCTCAACCACCACATCATGGGTCTTACGATCTCCGTGGACGAAAAGGATCATGCTAAAATCGTCCGTTACAAACAGGGTTTCCCCATCGATCTGAAGGATCCGGTCGCCCGGCATCAGCATACTTTCTCCATGAACGGTAGAACAATCGGAAAAACTATCGATCTTGGTTGTGGGAAAAGAAGTGTAAACAGAGCCGAATACGATAGCAAACAGAAGGATTCCTACCACTAGGTTCATAAACGATCCCGCTGCCAGAATGATCAGGCGCTTCCACCAGGCTGCTTTCTGAAAGGAATTGGGACTATCCGTGTCCGCATCCTCCCCTTCCATAGCGCAATAACCGCCAATGGGAATGCAGCGGATGGAATACAGCGTCTGCCCTTTCTGTTTCTTCCAGATGGCAGGTCCCATAAACATAGAAAATTCATTTACCTGCACACCGGAGGCCTTTGCTGCCACAAAATGCCCCAGTTCATGGACAAAGATCAGCAAACTGAAAAGGATGATCGCAAAAACAATAGTCATAGGATTCCTCGATTCCAAAGATTAGTGCTGGGCTACAAATTCACGGGCAAGACGATCCGATTCCAGAATCTGCTCCAAATTCGGATCTGCAATAAAGGGAATGGCATCAACTGCACCACGCACAAGATCGTAAATATCATAAAAACCGATCTCGTCATTGAGGAATCTGGCAACAGCGGCCTCATTGGCGCCATTCATCACAGGACAGGCTGTGCCGCCGGCAGCGGCACACTCCCGCGCCAAAGCAAGGCAAGGGAAAGCATCCGTATCCGGTTTGCTGAAGGCTAACGGCGGGCAGGCAGTCAGATCCAGCTTATCCACCGGACAGCTAAGCCGTTGGGGATAGGTCAGCGCCAGCTGAATGGGCAGCCGCATATCCGGCGCGCCAAGCTGTGCCATAACAGCACCGTCTACCGTCTCCACAAGGCTGTGGACAATGCTCTGCCGGTGGATCACCACATCCACCTGCTCCAGAGGCATCCGGTACAGCCGCATAGCCTCGATCACCTCAAGGCCCTTGTTCATAAGTGTGGCACAGTCGATGGTGATCTTAGCGCCCATTTTCCAGTTTGGGTGCTTCAGAGCATCCGCTTTTGTAACATGAATCAGCTGCTCCCGGGACATTCCAAAGAACGGGCCGCCGGAACAGGTCAAAATCAGACGGCTGACCTCTTCCCTGCCGCCAATTCCCATCAGACACTGGAAAATCGCAGAGTGCTCAGAGTCAACAGGGATGATCTCTGTTCCGTACTTTTCCGCCTCCGCCATCACCAGTTCACCGGCACATACCAGCGTTTCCTTATTGGCAAGACCGATGCGCTTACCGGCACGAATAGCCGCAAGGGTTGGCTTTAGCCCCAGCATGCCCACTACAGCCGTAATCACACAATCTACACTTTCCAGAGAAGCCGCCTCAATAAGGCCTGCCTCGCCCCAGGAAACACGCACCGGCAGATCACGAATCCGCTCATGCAACTGCTGCGCGGCCTCCTGGGTAGCCATGACAGCCAGCTCCGGCAGGAACTGCCGGCACTGCTCAGCCATTCTCTCAACGCTGGTTCCTGCCGCAAGGGCAGCAACCTTCACAGGCATACGGCTGATAATATCCAGACTCTGGCGTCCAATGGAGCCTGTTGAGCCTAAAACGCTTACACATTTCATCATGATCTTGTCACCACCGGCAGCAGCATCAGTAAAATCTCCATCAACGGACTAACAAACAGGAAGGAATCAAACCGATCCAGTACGCCCCCATGTCCGGGGAACAACGTGCCGTAGTCCTTGATCCCAGCCTGGCGCTTGATGACCGAAAAGCAAAGATCACCAAACACGCCGGCAGCTGTGCCCAGCAGTCCATAAAGGATCGCAAGCAGGTAATTCGCCTGGAAGCGGAAGCCCACTTGGAGAATGAGGGTATATAACAGCATACCCACCACAGAAAAGGCTAAACCGCCTACAACACCTTCCACGCTCTTATTGGGGCTGATCACCGGCGCCAGCTTACGGCGGCCGTACTTGCAGCCGATAAAATAAGCCCCGGTATCGGACAAAAACGCAGTTATAAACGGAATTAGCACAAGAAAGCGCCCGTTATCAAGGGTGATGATTCTGACAAGACTGGAAAACAGGTAAGGAACGACCACACCTGCTACCACACAAAAGGCAATCTTTTCAAAACGCACTTTAATGTGAGAATGCATCATCTCCCCAAACAGCGCACCGACAAATGCCAAAAGCAGCAGCTGCCACCAAGCGCTGCTTAGCTCCAGGTAGCTCCACAGGGGCACGCAAAAAGCGCAGACAGCCGCATACGCAACCAAGCGAATATTACGCACCAAGCCTGTTCCCGTCAAAAGCTCATAGGCCGCTAAAGCAGCCAGAAGCGAAACCATGATCGCGGCAAGAATTTTGGGCGCCACAAACAGGATCAGGAGCAAAACAGGCACCAAAACAGCTGCGGTAAGAATTCTCTTTCTCATTACTCACGCGCCTCCAAAACGGCGATTGCGCCGGTGGTATTCATCAATGGCACGATCCAGATCCTCCGGACCGAAATCGGGCCACAGTAAATCCATAAATACAAACTCTGAATAAACCGTCTGCCAGGGCAGAAAATTACTGGTTCGCTGCTCACCGGAAGGACGGATCACCAGTTCAGGATCCGGAACACCGGCAGAATCCAGATAGTCGGAAAAAGCAGCTTCAGTCAGATCCTCAGCACTCCGCTTCCCGGAAGCCACATCGGATGCAAACTGACGGACAGCACGAATGATCTCATCCCGGCCGCCGTAGTTCAGGCAGAAATTCACCTGCACCTCATCGGCATAGGCAGCACTTTCGCTCTGGGCCTCCCTGCAAAGCTTTTGCAGCTGAGGGTCAAGACGGCTCAGATCACCAAAAAAGCAAAAACGGACATGGTTTTTCTCCATATCCCGCAGCGCCTCCCGCAAGTAAGCGCCCAAAAGCTTCATGATCCCGCCAACTTCCTCCTGCGAGCGCCGCCAATTCTCTGTGGAGAAGGCGTACACCGTCAGATACCGAACACCGATGGTGCGGCAGTAGTTGGCGATCCTGCGGAAGGATTCCGCACCGGCGCTGTGTCCGGCAGTCCGGGGCAAACCCCGCTTTTTTGCCCAACGGCCATTGCCATCCATAATGATGGCAATATGTTTTGGAGGCATCAACTTGCCATCCTCATGAATTAGTGCCAAAGAAAGCACCTCTTTCTTCTGGTAATACAGCGCATTGGGGGCGTAAACCGCCCCCAATGCAAACTTGGCTTAGATCGCCATCAATTCCTTCTCTTTAACAGCCAGAGCATCGTCTACTTTTTTGATATTCTTGTCCAGCATATCCTGCAGATCTTTTTCTGCCTTTTTCTGCTCGTCTTCTGTGATCTCAGAATTCTTCTTCAGTTTCTTGACGTAGTCCATGCCGTCACGGCGG
Source organism: Faecousia sp. (assembly GCA_045579165.1). Classification (GTDB taxonomy): domain Bacteria; phylum Bacillota; class Clostridia; order Oscillospirales; family Oscillospiraceae; genus Faecousia. Next base: position 22,793 of record JAZNLP010000017.1, on the reverse strand, counting down.
ATATTACGCATAGCGACCTTGGCTTCTTCGGCGTACTTTTTGACCTGCTTGGTCAGCTCCTTACGGCGCTCCTCAGTCAGCTGGGGGAAAACAAGGCGGATGACCTTGCCGTCATTCTGAGGATTGATGCCCAGATCGGAGCATTGAATGGCTTTCTGGATCTCTTTAAGCAGCTTGGTATCCCAGGGGGAAATGACCAGAGTGCGGGCATCGGGAGAAGAGATGGTTGCAACACCGTTGAGCGGTGTCTCACTGCCATAGTATTCTACGCTGATGCGGTCAAGAACCTTAGCATTTGCACGCCCTGCGCGAACCGCGCCAAATTCTTCCTGCAGATGATCTAAAGCCTTGTCCATTCTTCTTCCATAATCTTTAAAATCAACGCTCATTACTGAAACCTCCTAAAAATTAATTGGTGACGGTGGTTCCGATCTGCTCGCCGCGAACCACACGGATGATACTGTTTTCCTCTGCCAGACCGAAGCAGACCATGGTCATATTATTGTCCATAGCAAGAGCCATTGCGGTAGTGTCCGTTGCCTTCAGGTGCTTGGCAAGGCACTCGTCATAGGTAAGCTGAGAATACCGGATCGCATTGGGATCTATCTTGGGGTCAGCGGAGTAAATAGCGTCCACATTCTTTGCCATCAAAATGGCATCTGCCTCAATTTCCACGCCCCGCAGCACAGCACCGGTATCTGTGGAGAAATAAGGATTGCCGGTTCCGGCTGCGAACAAAACCACTTTACCCTCGTTGAGGTAACGGTTTGCCAGATCCCGGGTGAAATACTCCGCAAACTTATTGATCTCAACAGCCGTAAGTACCCGCGCGTCCAGACCGTGCTGCTCCAGCACATCTGCAACAGCGATGGCATTCATCACCGTTGCCAGCATGCCCATGGAATCGGCATGGGAACGCTGCATCTTGCCATTACCGTTTTTCACACCGCGCCAAAAGTTTCCGCCGCCGATGACCAGACCAACCTGGACACCCATATCGACGCAAGCTTTGATAGACTGGCAGACCTCCCCAATTTTTCTAAAATCCAGGCCAAAGCCGTCTCCCTGGGCGGTTTTTTCGCCCAGCGCTTCACCGCTGACCTTCAGCAGAATACGCTTATATTTCAGTTCAGACAAGATATCCTCTCCTCTCATACATCTTCTCCTATTTTATATCATCAGACGCAAAATGACAACTATAATTTGTGTATTTTGCAAATTGTTTTTCAATTATTCACGATTGCCGGCGCTTTTTCGAACCAATCCTCCACGATGTCACTATGGGTCACGACGATCTGGATATCCGCAAGTTCTTCCTTTGTAAAAAACCGCAATTCTTTAGACTCAGTGCTGACAGTCATTTGAGGCTCATCATCCAGCTCCAAACCGTATACAACGATCACCATCCGCCAGATACTTCCGTCCCGAAAGGCAGCGATCCGACCCGGCTCGCCGTAAACCGCAAGCTTTTGAAACCTGTCCGCTGAAATCCGGATGCCCAGCTCCTCATATACCTCACGAACCATAGCCTGCAGCTCTGTTTCACTCTTTTTCACGCCCCCGCCGATCAGCCCCCAGGTGTCAGAATCTCTGCGCTTTTCCAGCAAAAGCTTACCTTTACAGGTGATAATAGCGTTAGCACCCAGATGCGCCGGCATCGTCGGCTTCGGCGCGTTGGGGTCATTTCGGTAAAAAGTCACGATAGACATATAGCCTCCCTAAAAAGGACTGCTGCAAACAGTCAATATTACTGTGAGTATTATAGTGGATCTTTGGGTGCATTTCAAGTGATGTCCGTTCTTTCATTGTACCACTTCTGATGTAGCTTGCATATCCCGCGCTGCATATGCTATAATATCAAAAAACATTGGAGGCGTAATCCATGGAAATGGTTTTACTTACCGCGTTAGGTGTTGGCGGCGCAACAGTCTTCGGTTCTTTAATCGGCTTTGCCTTCAAAAAGATCTCCCATCGATTTACGGATATTACACTGGGTTTTGCCGCAGGTGTCATGCTGGCAGCGGCGATTCTGGGACTGATTCTCCCCTCCCTGGACTACGGCGGAAAATACGGACTTCTTGTGACCATAGCCGGTATTTTTGTTGGCGCGCTGTGTCTGAATCTGGTGGATAAACTTGTTCCGCATCTGCACAAAATGGTCGGCGCGGATCTGGAAGATCACACCGGGAACGCGAAACTCAGTAAGGTCTTGCTGTTTGTTACCGCCATCGCCATACACAATCTGCCGGAAGGTATCGCTGCCGGTGTCAGTTTCGGCTCCGGAAACGATGCAGAGGCCCTGCTGATCGCCGGCGGTATCGCCCTGCAAAATATACCAGAAGGTATGGTTATCATTGCACCCATGCTGGCTGCGGGGATCAGTCCCGGAAGAACCTTCGTATGCGCAATGATCACCGGACTTGTGGAAGTGATCGGTACACTTTTAGGCTATTTTGCGGTCAGCATCGCGTCCGCAGTTTTGCCCTTTGCGCTTGCTTTTGCCGGTGGCACGATGCTCTATGTCATTAGCGATGAGATGATCCCCGAGACCCATGCCCACGGCAGTCAGCGCGGCGCGACCTATGCTTTGCTGATCGGCTTCTGTGTGATGCTGGTATCAGATGTTTTGCTTAGTTAAAAAATCAAGCGGAGAGCAATCGCTCTCCGCTTAATATATTGCCATTTATACCCGTCTGTCTGTCAAATTCTTCGCCAATGCGATCATATAGCCGTTGTCCGCAAACACCTTAAGCTGATCGATAGCTGCAGCTGTATACTTCTGCACAAGCTCCTCACATTTTTCAAGTCCGTACAGGCGAACAAAGGTGTTTTTCGCTGCATCCGTGCCAACGCCCTTGCCCATTTCCTCCTGGGTGCCGATCACATCCAGCATGTCATCCCGGATCTGGAATGCAAGGCCCAAAGCCCCTGCAAAGCCAGCGGCGGCTGCGATCTGCGCCTCAGTTCCACCGGCTGCCATAACGCCAAGAACGCAGGCAGCATTGATCAGAGCGCCGGTTTTCCGGGTCTGGATATCCAGCACCTCCTGCTCGGAAAGGGTTCGTTCTTCGCTCATGATGTCCAGTACCTGTCCGCCAACCATCCCGAGAGATCCGGCGCATTCTGAAAGAACAGCAATGGCATCGGCCATAGCCCTTCCCGAAAGCTGTGCTGTGGAAGCAACGCTGAAGGCATCTGTCAGCAGCGCATCTCCTGCCAGCACAGCCATCGCCTCGCCGTAGACCTTATGGTTGGTAGGTCTGCCCCGTCGGAAATCATCGTTATCCATGCAGGGAAGATCATCGTGGATCAGGCTGTAAGTATGGATCATTTCAATGCCAGCAGCAAAGGGCGCTGCCTTTTTCCAGTCTGCGCCGCACATCCGGCAAAACTCAAACGCGAAAATGGGACGAAGCCGCTTTCCGCCCGCCAAAAGGCTGTAGCGCATGGCATCAAACAGGCTCTTTTGCGGTTCATTCTGAAACCGGTCGTACCAATCAGTCAGAAACTGCTGCACATAGTCCCGGTATTCGCAGCTGCGCGCTTCAAATTCCTGCATCCGCAAAATCCTCCTCCACAGGACTGCCATCTGCGGCAGTCGAGATCTTCTTCACCTGCAGCTCTGCCTGTTCCAAAAGCGTGCCGCAGGAACGCACCAACTCTGTGCCCTCCTGAAACAGCTTCAGAGATTCCTCCAAAGGGGCATCGCCCTTTTCCAGCTGCCGGACGATCTGCTCCAGCCGCTGCATATTCTGTTCAAAGGACTGATTCTGCTGATTCATTTCTTATCCTCCATTATCTGACGGACTTGTGCAGTAAAGCTGCCGTCGCTGACTGTCACCGTTACCTGCTCACCCGGATTTACGCCGGAAATCGTGCGGATCACCTGTCCTGCTTGATCCTGCGCCATAGCATAACCTCGGGTCAGAACCTTCAGGGGGCTCATGGCATCCAGCTTCGCTGTCAGACTCACAAACCGTTGCTTACGAGCAGCGATCAGTCCGCTTTGTGCCGAAATCATGCGATTGCGATACAGTGTAAGGCTCTGCCGCCGCTGATGCAGATAGGCTTCCGGACTTTTCAGCACAGGACTTTCTGAAAGCACCCGGAACTGCTGCTTTGCGCTGCGAAGCTGTCTAATAAGCGCCGCAGACATGGCTGCAGTACACCCGTCAAGGGTCTGCTGAAGCGCGTGCTGATCCAATACCGCCAATTCCGCAGCATTGGACGGGGTTGCCGCCCTTAAGTCCGCAACATAGTCAGAAATCGTCACATCCGGTTCATGTCCCACAGCGGAGATCACAGGGATGTTGGATTCATAGATGGCATAAGCCACGCGCTCATCGTTAAATGCCCAAAGATCCTCCATAGAGCCGCCGCCTCGACCAACAATCAACAGATCTGCCAGAGCATATCGGTTGGCATAGGCGATGGCAGCTGCGATCTCCGGCGGTGCTTCCGCACCCTGCACCCGAACCGGCAGCAAGCGAACCTTGGTCAGCGGATAACGCTTTCGCAGGATCCTAAGCATGTCATGGACCGCCGCACCGGCAGAGCTGGTAATAATACCGATCACGCCGGGATATTTAGGTATGGGCTTTTTATGAGCAGGATCAAAAAGCCCCTGGGCTGCCAGCTTCGCTTTCAGCTGTTCAAAGGCAGCGTGCAAATCGCCGATCCCGTCAACAGTCAAGGCTGTGCAATACAGCTGGTAAGCGCCGTCACGGGGATAAACGGAAATTTTGCCCATGGCGATGACCTTCATGCCGTTTTCCGGGCGAAAGCGAAGCCGCAGGGCATTGCCCTTAAACATCACGCATTTCAGCGCGCCATCTTCATCCTTCAAGGTGAAATAATGATGCCCCGACGGATAAAGCTTATAATTGCTGATCTCACCCCGGACAGCAACACCGGACAGCAGCGGATCTACATCCAATTTGTTACGGATATATTCATTGATCTGGGTAACAGACAGAACATTCTGGGCCATATTATCCCTCCTGCAGTCTGTGTGTCAGCACCGCGACACCCATGGCATTGTCCGTGGAAAACTGCGGCTTTGCAAAGACTGCGCCATAAGGCTCCATCACCTTACGCAGCATGGAATTGGCGGCAACACCACCGGAGAACACCACCGGAAGCCCCGGATATGCTTTCCGGGCATTTTGCGTAGCGGTCAGCACCGCATGACAGACACACCCCAGGGCATACGCCGCCGTCTGAGAAGCGTCCCGGTTCGTTTCATAAAACTGCTCCACCTTATTCTGCACACCGGAAAGAGAGAACGAAAACTGGGGACACTTCACCCGGAAAATGTCCACTTTGTCAGCCCCCGCGCTCAGCTCGTCCAGATGCTTTCCGGCAGGAAAAGGCAAATCCAGGAGCTGACCGGTACGGTCGATCAGCTGACCGGCGGAAATATCCGTTGTGCCGCCGATCTTTGTGCAGCGAACATTTTTCCCCTCCGGCTCTACTAAAAGCAACTCCGTTGTGCCACCGGACAAGTGCCACGCAAGATGCGGCTCATCCATCAGCTCCATGCGCCCGGCGCTCCACAAAGCCGCCGCTACATGCCCCTGCTGATGAGACACCTCAATAAGAGGCACATGCAGCGCATCGGCCAGTAGCTTTGCATGGGTGTAACCCACAGCAAAACAAGGCATATAGCTGCCCTCAACTGCCCGAGGCCGGGTAGATACGCCAACCGCCGTAATCTGGGACACGTCTGCATGGGCAAACAGACTGCCGGAAAGCTCCGGCAGGCCTTTAATATGGGCAAATACAGCGTCAGACTGACGCAAGCCAAGCTCACCCTGCTTCACAGGCAGCAGCTTGGAGCAATTCTCACCGTCATGACCATCGAAACAGGCAATGGAAGTGGTGTAATTGCTGGTATCAAACCCTACAACACTCATTGAACTTCCTCTGCATCCAAACTACGGGCATAGGTGCCTAAAATTCCGTTCACAAACGCGCCGGTATCATCTCCGTCATACTTCTTTGCCAGACGCACAGCTTCCGAAATCGCAACACCGGTGGGAACATCCTCCACAAAACGGATCTCGTAGATCGCCAGCTGCATAACAGACCGGGCCAAACGGGAAATGCGTGTCACATCCCAGCCAATGGCATGCTGCTGAATGATCCCATTGAGTTCGTCAGCGCGGTTGCTTACACCGGAAACCACCGAATCGATATATGCCAGCTGCGCGCGGCTGGGCCGCTCCTCGTAGACCTCATTTTCACCGGACAGTTGTTTATAATATTCCTTATCCAGTCGCGTGGAGACCACCGCTTCCGGCTCTTCCCCGGTAAAGGTCTGGGCATAGATCAAATGTACCGCCAGTTCTCTGGCGTTTGCTCTTGTCATACAGTCTCCTTACTGACGGACAATGCCGCAGACATTCACATTAACAGTAGTTACAGGCACACCGGCAGTAGAAGCGATAGCGGCGGTGACCGCATCCTGAACAGCCTTGGCAACATTCACGATGGGCTGACCGTACAGAACCATGATATTGCACTCGATGGTAACACTGTTGTCCTCCGCGATACCGATCTTCATGCCCTTGCCCCAAGCTTTCTTGCCGATCATGTCCGCAATATCCGCACCGGGCTTGGTGCACAGTCCGGCCACGCCCTCCACCTCTTTGGCGGCATGCTCCACGATGGTGCACAAAACATCCTCAGAAATCATAACGGTTCCGTTATCCTGAACCTTGGTAATATACTGCTTATTTTCTGCCATTACAAAAAACCTCCAAAAAACAATTTTCACGAAAATGGCACGATTTCTTGTAATAGTATACCAAAATAACGCTAACAAGTCAATCGTTAACTAAAAAAAGCGCAAGCACCCCGAAAATCGGGGTGCTTGTTATGTTACTGAACATCCACCACTCGAATGTCAGCAACGGAAAACTCCGTCTGAGACTTTACGATATCCGCAATCACAGCCACATCTGTCTGCTGCAGTCCCCCCTCGGGAGACGCAACTGCCACAGAGATCCCCTTATCAGACATATAAGCCACACAATCAGCATAGCCCTTGGCGATCACAAGGCTCTCGATCTGCGCCTCACACAGACCGGTTTGTACCAGCTGCTCCAGCTGCTGTCCGGACTGAACCGCCTGTTCGCTGTCCCCGTAGGACATAGCTTCCTGCAAAAGCCCTACCGCACTGTCTCGCGCCTCCTGTCGGGACAGACGCACCGCGGCAAAATAATCCGTGACAGTATCGTCCTCGCCTATCACTTCCTGCAGCTGACCGTCATTCAAAACAAGGCCGTTTGCAGAGAGCACCTTTTCGCTGTCCAGGGTATCCGTCAGATCCGCCGCCGTCTCCTTGCTGGTATACATCCAGTTCATATAGATCCCAACGCATACCATAAACAGCACCCCGGCAGCTGTTAGATTTTTCTTCCAATTATTCGGTTTTTTCATGATAATATTGCCCCCATTCATTTCATTTTCATCACAGATATCTGATCTGCTCCCAGACCGGTCACGCTGGAAACGGACTGCATCACAGCAAGGCGAACCGATGCCTTATCACCGCCTTTACAGACAATGATCGCGCCTTGATAATTCGGCGGATTTACCTGCCGGATAAGACCTGTCTGCCCTCGGTTGGAATCGGTGATCAAAACCGTCTCCACCCTGCTTTCATTCTCTGAAACCTCCGTGTCTGTTTGGTACAGGGTCTCCTCTCCGGCTGCTACCGTGAGCATCACCCGAACCTCCCCGACACCGTCGATCTGGCTGAGGATGCTGACCAACTGCTGACTGATATCTATTTGCTTCGACTGCTCCGATATTTGCTCGGGCGGTTGTTCCTCCTCTTTCTGATAGCCAGGTATCAGCATAAGAACCACCCCAACAGCCAATATCAGCAGTACATACCGGTACTTCCCCATCCAGCCGACGGCTTTTTTGCCCCATCCTAACCAGTCCATTTCTGATCCTCCGCTTTGATCCCCAGATCCTTCTCAATCGCATCTGATAAAAGGCTTTTTTCGTACGGTGCTATTCTTCCCTGTATCTTAACACTACAGGGTATCGGCGGCACCGAATCATCCAATGTCACCTCCACCCGCAGCGCCGCACCGGAAGATCCCGCTTTGTCCAAAATATATGCCGTCACATTTTCCTTTATGATATCGGCATACGCATCGAATGCCGCATCTTCACCAAAGGCAGCCGCCTGATCCGCTTCCAAGTGAACATCATCCAGAAAACCGCCAAGTGCATCCAGCCGCAGTCCCGCCAAGGGACTGACAACTACTATCGCCATGAAAATACCGGTTAAAAATTTGATGGTCGTGCCGGTCATGCCTTTGCTGCCCGTTATGGAAATGATGATCCCACAGCACAGCGCGGCAACCGTCACACAAAGAAGATATTCCCGGATACCGTCCATTATCCCACCTCTTTCATTAGGCAAACCGTGCTGATCAGCAGCAGGATACACACCGCGGCTGTCATGCCCAGCAGCAGCCCCATGGCTGTTGAAAAGTCCTGTATAAGACCCGTTACACTCTTTACGCCGAACATGGCGCACAATGCCGCTGTCATCTTCAGCAAAAGATATTGGATACCGATGGTAAGAAACGGTGAGATCCAGATCGCCGCCACCGCCAGAACGCCATAAGCGCCTACCGCGCTTTTGGTCATCCCCGCCGCAACAAGAACCGCCTCAGAGGCATCGGAAAGGATACCGCCCACCACCGGCACCATCCCGGAAATAGTCAGCTTTGTTGCCTTTAGTTTTGCCGCGTCCGCCGCGCCGCTGACTACCCCTGTTATGCTCATATAGCCTGTAAATATGTATAACGCGTTTTTCAGGCACCAGGTAACCAGCCACTTGATCAGCTCCTGCAGCTTCTTAAGCAGATCTTCTCCGATCGCGCTTCCGGCTACCGCCAGCGCCAGGTACATATACACCATGGGCACCATGAGTTTTGAAATGGCTGTGCAAAGCACCGAATCAAACACCATCGTTCCCGCATAAAGCGCTGCCGATGCTGTTGTGCCGCCCTGTGCCGCTTGGGCTGCCGCCATCACAGGAAGCAGGAGCTTTCCGTACTGGCTGATCTCTTCAACGGTTCTGGCGGCCAGCTGGATCATGGAGCCGGTCTGGCTCAACAGCAGCGTACCCACCGCTACACAGCCGGCAAACTCCACCACTTTCCCATTTCCACCGGGAAATTTCCCCAGCAGCGATGTCACCAGAACGATCCCCATGGCGGCGGCGCATACTCCCCCAGCCTGGGCGATCTGGGGCTGCAGCTGGGCAATAGCGCTGCGGATTACTTTCCACAGCCCTTGCCCGAAACTTTCCGTTTCCGCCGGCATTAGCTCCTGCACATCATTGGGAACAGTTGGCGCGGTCAAATCCAAAGCACGGGCTGGCATCGTTAGCAAGCCTATCAGTATAATGGCGAAAATCAGCTTTCTCATAGTTCCCCCAACATCCTTTGTACCAGCTCCAAAAGCGACTGAAACATGGGTATCGCCAGCCACAGCACCACGGCGGCAGATAGAATTTGAATTGCTTTCCCCAAAGCAGCGTTTCCGGAATCTGTGCAGATGAGTCCGGCAATTTCCGCAACGATTCCGATTCCGGTGGCTTTAAGCATGATCTTCAGCAAGGGTAAGTCCAGCCTCCCAGCCTGCTGCAGCTGTTTTATAAGATTGATGACCGGCTCAAGATATGCTGCCATCACGATCATCACCATGCAGCAAACCCCGATGCCCAAAACCGCAGATATGTCTTTATTTAGCTTGCTAAGGGTCAGTCCCATGATCACGGCCAAAAGCACGCCGCCGATCACCTGAAAAAAAGGGCTCATCAGAACTGAAACAACCGCTTGACCAAGTCGAACAGGTCAGCGATCCTCTGGGCGATCATCATGAGTACCACCACCAGCCCTGCCAGTGTTGTCATAGTCGCCTGTTCATCCCTGCCGGAACGGGATAGAACCTGATTCAGAATGGAAACGATGATCCCAATGGCGGCAATCTTAAAAATCAAATCAATATCCATAGGCTATGTAAATAAAATCGCCAGAGCCACTCCGGCACACAGCCCCAATGTCTGATAACTGTGAAGCCGCTGCTCCCTGTGCTGACTTAGTTTGTCCATTTCCTGCCGGCAAAACATTTCCACAGTTTTCAGTCCCTTTAACTGACCGGAAAGATCAAACTGACCTAAAGAGATCCCCATTTGTGTAAACGCTTCCCGGGTCAACGGCGGCAGCTGAGAAACCCTTGACAACGCCGCAGTCATACAATGGGCAACATCCGGCAGAGCCTGTCCCTCCAGTTCATTGGCAAGACTCGAAAATACCGTCTTGATCCCCTGATCTGCCTGATCCGCTGCCTTTACGCAAAGCTCCGGAAGGGGTGTCAGTCGATATTCCAGCTCCCAACTCATATATTCCAGAAGATGCGTCAACTGTCGCAGGTATTTTTCCTCCCGCTTGTAGGCAGAGGCCATTAGAAAGCCAAAGCCGCCGCAGGCTGCCACCACAAGAATAGCGCCGATCCATTTTACGCTCATAGCTTCATCCTTTCCAGTTTCCAGGTCTTGTCCCGGCCTAAGACCAACAAGGTATCAAACAGTTTTGTCTGGGACAGGGGCTTGTATATCTCCCGGCAGTAAAGGTCCTGTACGCACGCCGCGTGAGCCGTTGCCATCAGCTCCACGCCGCACCATCCGGCATGAATTAGCGCACGGCAGTCCTCCCCGCTTGTGATCTCATCCACAGCGATCACACTGGGTCCTGCGGTTCGCAGGAGCATCTGTAAGCCCTGATCCTTTGTGCAGCCGGTAAGCACATCCGTACGCTTTCCCTTCCTAAACCCTGCGCGTTGTGGGAACAATTCCCCCCGCTCGTCCACCACAGCCACACTTCCCCGACCCTCGTCTGACCGTCTGCGGATCAGATCCCGCAGTAGCGTTGTCTTACCGCTACCCGGCGGTCCAAGGATCAGAACAGAACTGGCCGTTGGGCAGCCACGGCTAATACCGGGAAAATCTCTTGCGATCCGTATGCACAAGGAGCTTGGATTTGTAATGCCGGTCACTTCGCCCTTTTGGAGAACGGCTTCTCCGCAAATGCCGATCCGGTGTCCCCCAGGCGCTGTGATATACCCCTTTGCAGCCGACGCGGCTGCCCAGGGAGAATAGCGGCTTGCGGTATTGATCACAAAGCTCAGATCCTGCGCTGAAGTATGCCTGTCCAACCACTTTGAACCGGACTGTAAAACAAGTTCAGCAGTCTCACCCAGCCGCAATCGCAGCTCCTGCAATGTGTTTCTGCCCAGGTTGTCCACCTGACAGCGCATGTCCGGCGGAAGGATCGACAAGAAAGCGTCCCACACACAATTCATTTGCATCACTCCTGAATAAGACTATGCGCCCAAAAAGTGCAATAGCACCTTGGGCGCATAAAAAATCCCGGCAGCCGTAAGCTGCCGGGAGGTCAATGTTTTTATTTCCTTCCGAGGTGAATGATCCGCTGTCCCGCGGGGCTGAACACCACATTAATGATCAGTTCCGGAACGAAATTCATCAAAAGAAGACCGGAGAAAATGTAAGTCATAATATCCGCGCCTGCGGCTGTCGCCCATACTGCAAGCACATCCCGGAAGAACAGCAGCATACATGCAACAAATGTACCTGTATTCACCACCGGGCAAAGGATGGCAGCGCAAAGCATGGCTATGTAACCGCTGCACTTTCTGCTAATAAGCTTGTATGCCCAACCTGCTGCGAAACCGGCCAAGGTACCCTTGCCGATCACCACAAGCAAGCACAACACCGGACTGGCCTGAAACACCATGTGACCGCCCATATCCGCGCCGGTGACGCAGTTGGCAAACACGATCACGCCAAAGGTAGCACCCAGAAGCGCACCGGCTCCGGGTCCAAAGAGCGCCGCACCCAACACAATGGGGATGAGCACCAGCGAGATGGTAAAGCCACTGACCGGTGGGATCATGGCACTGACAGACTGCAGCACGACCACAAGAGCCATCAGCAGTGCAATACCTGTCATTCGTTTGAGTTTTGCGTTTTTCAAAGTAATTCCTCCTTGCTGTCCCTCCGACGGTTCGGATGGGATGCAAAATAATTTATCTGAAACGGCAAAGCCATTTTAGATCATTAATCTTCTGACATCTGGGTGTCCAGATCGTCAAAATCCATCTGTGCCGGCTGCCCGGAACGCATTGCCTGCCACTGCTCCTTGGTGACCAAGATAGTACGGGGCTTACTTCCCTGGAAGGGGCCAACGATACCTTTTTCCTCCATTTCGTCCACAATACGCGCCGCCCGGGCATAGCCCAGCTTCAAACGGCGCTGGAGCATGGAAACGGAAGCCTGCCCGGTCTCCAGGATCACATCCACAGCCGCAGGAAGCATTTCGTCTCCATCCAGCTCCTGGTCGTTCGGCTGCGAGTCGGATGCAGCAGACTTGGAATCTGTCTGGATCGCCTTCCGCTCGATCTCTTCCATGACCTTCTGATCGTACTGAGTGTCGAAATTCTCCTTGACATAGGACGCCACAGCCTCCACTTCAGAATCGCTGACAAAGCAGCCCTGAACACGCACAGGCTTGCCTGCGCCAATGGGCGCATAGAGCATATCGCCCTTGCCCACTAGCTTTTCCGCACCCTGGTTATCCAAAATGATTCTGGATTCCATGGCAGACGCAACAGCAAATGCAATTCTGGAGGGAATATTGGCTTTCATAAGACCGGTGATCACATCCGCAGATGGTCTCTGGGTGGCTATCACCAAATGCACGCCGGCAGCACGGCCCATCTGGGCGATCCGGCAAATGGATTCTTCCACTTCCTTGGCTGCCACCAGCATCAGATCCGCCAGCTCATCGATGATGACCACAACTCTGGCCAGCCGAGGTGCTTCAATTTCACCGGTTTCCACCATGCTGTTGAAGGAATCCAGATCACGGACACCGGCATCACGCATGGTTTCGTAGCGGCGCATCATTTCCGTTACCGCCCACTGGAGCGCGCCTGCGGCCTTTTTCGGATCGGTAACCACCGGGATCAGCAGATGGGGAATGCCGTTATAAATGCCCAGCTCCACCATCTTGGGGTCGACCATGATCAGTTTGATATCCTCCGGGCTTGCCTTATACAGCAGGCTGATAATGAGGGAGTTCATACACACGGACTTACCGGAACCGGTGGGACCGGCGATGAGCATATGGGGAAGCTTTGCAATATTGCCAACAATGCTGGAGCCGCCAATATCCTTACCCACCGCAAAGGATGCCTTGGATTTGGAGCGGCTGAACTCGTAAGAATCGATGACTTCCCGCAAGGAAACGGTGGTAACAGCGCGGTTGGGCACTTCGATGCCCACCACCGAAATTTTACCGGGAACTGCGGCGATACGGACACCGGAAGCGCCAAGGCTCAAGGCAATATCATCCGCACAGGTGGTCAGCTTGTTCAGACGAACACCTTTATCCAGCTCCACCTCGTACCGGGTGACGCTGGGACCACGGGTCACATTGATGATATGCGCCTCGATCTTAAAGCTTGCCAGAGTCTCATTGAGCCGTCTGGTATTCTCCCGCATTTCCATAGTGCCGTCCTGCGCACCGCCGGCAGGAGCGTTCAGCAGGCTGATGGGCGGGTATCTGTACTCAGGTTTGACCTGCGCCTCTGCCGCAGCAATCTCCTGGGCAACCTGGGCAGCAGATTCCCGGGCCTGCTTGGCTGTGACCTTTCCCGGCTGATCTGCAACAGCTGCAGGTGCGTCCGCCGGTGCTTCCTCCATAACAGGAGCAGCGGGAATGGGCTGATCCATTTCAAACGCAGGCATTTCCTGGGGGATCGGCTCGGGCTGTGGGATCTTAGCTGCCGCATCAACAGGCTTTTTGGTCAAGATCAGGTCGATATCCACATCCTCGGAGACCGCACTGCCTGCCGCAGCCACAGGGGCTTCCACATCTGTATCGATATGCCGCATGAAGTCATTGGCCGGGGTTTTGTTTTGCTTGTTCTGGATGGGTTTCTTTGCAGTGGATTCCACATCGTCCATATCCAGCTCCATCTGCTCCTCCCGGGCGCGACGGCGCTGCTCCACATATTCGATCCGTTTATTGGCAATGTGATTGACCACAACAACCGCAGGCTCCTGCCGCTCCTCCACCTCGTCTTCCCAGTCGGCTCTGGGACGGTTTTGAATCGCCCGGATAATGCTGGGAATGGTGATCTGAAACGCAGCCAGTAATGTAAATACAGCCGCAAGGATCAAAAGAATATAACTGATCGTTGTACCGCACAGCCACTGCAAAATCATTGCAAAACCGCCGCACAAAAGGCCTGCTGTTGTGCCGGAAGTGCCGCCCTGCCAAAGGGAAACCACGATCGCCGGGCCTTCAGGAAGCTCTGATGTATGAAAGCCCAACTGAGAAATACAGCCGCACAGCAAAATAAACACGATCATGCAGATGCTGCGAAGCTTAATGGGGCGCTTTCCGCTAAATGCCTGAATCACAAATAAGTACAAAAGTCCGGGAATTGCCACATAAAAGCTCACCTGTCCCACAAGGCCCAGAATAAAGCTTTGCAGCAGCCGGGTCACAACGCCCTCCGGTTCAAAAAAGATCACCAGAAACAGTACAAACAGACCGGCGCAAATCACCGAAGTGATCAGTCGGATGGGAATTTCCCTTTGCTTTACAGGCTTATCTGTATTCTTTTTAGAATTCTTTCCGGAAGCAGTTGCGCCAGATTTTGCTTTTTTTCTTGCAGCCGCGGCTCTTTCTGCCTGGGATGCGTTTTTTTTCTGCGCCATAAGGAACCTCCATCAAATAATCGTTAAGTATAAGATCAGGGCGAGTAATGCTGCGCCCCAGGAATAGTATGCAAAGGCTGTAAAGCCGGGTTTTCTGCCAAAGAAGCGAATCACCTGTACGCCAAGATAACTGCCGCCAAAGGCTGCCACAGAGGCCGTCAGACATTGAAGGAATCCAGCCGTAGCAGGAGCAGAGATCATTGCGAAGAAATCCAGCAAGCACAGTCCTATCAGCATAGGGATACACAAAAGCAAGGCGATCTCTACCGCAAATTTTTTATCTGTGCCGCGCATCCGTGCCGCAGAGACCATAACGCCGATCCGGGAAAAGCCGGGAACCACCGAAAGTGCACCCCCAAGACCAACCACAAGCGCATCCATGCCGGACATGGATCTGGAATCCTTATTGCCCCGAAGCATGAACTGGGGCAGATAGATCAAAATACCGTTCAGTATCAACACAACGCCTTGAAGCCACAGTACATGAGAAAAAGCGCTGAGCTGTATGTAAAACAGCAGCCCAAGGAGCATGGGAATGGCGGCACTTTTCACCATCCGCAGCTCCAGAATGCTGGCAGCATCCGGTTTACGGCGACGCCTTCTCGGGGGGATCGCAGCCAAACGTTGCTCATAGCGCAAGCGCATAATGGTGTTCTGGCAGGCGAGCAAAAGACCAAAAACAGAAAACATCCGAACGCACAAACGCAATACCGGCGGCTCTGCAGAAAAACCGGTTATGTGCATATAAAGCATTCTGTGGGTCTCGGAGGAAACAGGCAGGAACTCCGTAAAACCGGAAATGAGCCCATAGAGCAGGCTATGCAGCCAGCTAATTTCCATACCTGTCCCTCCTTTCAAATAAGTTTTCACGTTATCATAACATATCTTGCCGCAAATTTCCACCCCAGATTATATTTTTTTCATTAGCTTTGTGCGTTTTTCCCATCGCGGCGACTTTTGCCTGCCTTTTCGATCATTTTATGCAGCGCAGCCAGCGCATCGCTGATGCCGCCCAGCTTATCGATCAGACCCGATTCCACCGCATCCTTACCGTACAGGATCGTACCTACATCTGTTGCCATTTCGCCGGTTGCCATCATATAATGTTCAAAATCCTCGCGGCTGATCCGGGAGTTGTCTGTGACAAAATCCGCGATCTGCTCCTGGATCCGCTGAAAATACCGGAAAGTCTGGGGCGCGCCCACCACAAGGCCTGTCATGCGTACGGGATGCACCGTCATACTGGCTGTGGGCGTGATGAACGATTTCTTGGTACACACTGCCAGCGGAATGCCGATGGAATGGCCGCCGCCCAGCACCAGGGATACCGTAGGTTTTTTCATTCCGGCTACCATCTGTGCAATGGCAAGCCCTGCTTCGATATCGCCGCCTACTGTGTTGAGCAGCAGTAAAAGTCCGTCGATCTCGTCACTTTCCTCGATTCCCGCCAGCAGCGGCAGCACATGTTCGTATTTCGTGGTCTTAACATTCTCAGGCGCTACCTGATGTCCCTCTACCTGTCCAATGATCGTTAAAGTATAGATATTCCCCTTGTTGCTTTTGGTGATATCGGAGCCAAGCTCTACCACCTGTTCTCTGTCCTGTTTTTTCATATCTGCATTGTTTTGATCCTGCATAAAAATACCCCTCCGTTTTGTGGTTATACCATAGGATAACCCATTTTTTCTTCGCAAACCGGATTCTGAAAAAAACTACAAGAAAATTGACAAGAAACTTATCAGATGCTATAGTATAGAAAGAATTTTTAGGAAGTAAGAGGTATTCTCATGGATTATCAGGCGCTTGCCCAACTGCTGTTTCCCAATGTCACCGAGACACCGGAAACGCTGGAAGAAAAATACCCCTCCCGGAACCTGCCGGAAGGCGCTGTTGTTACCCGAATGGCACCTTCCCCTACCGGTTTCGTACATTTAGGTAATCTGGTTCAGGGTACTATCTCTGAGCGCATGGCGCACCAGAGCGGCGGCGTGCTGTTCCTGCGGGTAGAAGATACCGATGCCAAGCGGGAAGTTCCCGGTGCTGTTGAGGTGCTTATCGATACCCTGAAGCATTACGGAATCCAGTTTGACGAGGGCGCTACCCACGACGGCGACAGCGGCAATTACGGTCCTTACCGTCAGCGCCAGCGTGCTGCCATTTACCATGTTTACGCCAAAAAGCTGGTGTCCGAGGGTATGGCCTACCCCTGCTTCTGCACGGAGG
Organism: Faecousia sp.; assembly: GCA_045579165.1. Taxonomy (GTDB): domain Bacteria; phylum Bacillota; class Clostridia; order Oscillospirales; family Oscillospiraceae; genus Faecousia. Next base: position 5,731 of record JAZNLP010000017.1, on the reverse strand, counting down.
AAGAATTGTCTGCCATGCGTCAGCAGCAGGAAGCCCACAAGGAGACCACCGGATACTACGGCCAGTATGCCATTTGGCGTGACCGCTCTATGGAGGATATCCAGACCCAGCTTTCTGCCGGAAATCCCTGGGTGCTTCGCTTCCGCAGCGAAGGGTCTGTGGAAAATCAGTTCAAATTTGACGATCTGGTCAAGGGAAAGCTGACTGTTACAGAAAACAATATCGATCATGTTCTTCTGAAATCTGACGGCATTCCTACCTACCATTTTGCCCATGCGGTAGACGATCATTTAATGCGTACCACCCATGTGGTTCGCGGCGATGAGTGGATGGCGACACTTCCCTTCCACATTCAGCTTTTCAAGGCTCTGGGCTTTAAGCTGCCCAAGTATGTGCACATCGGGCCGCTGATGAAGATGGACGGCAACTCCAAGCGCAAGCTCTCCAAGCGGAAAGATCCGGAGCTGGCTCTGACCTACTACAAAGCTGAGGGCTTCCCCATCAAAGCCATGCAGGAATACCTGATGACTGTCCTTAACTCCAATTTTGAGGACTGGCGCAGAGCCAATCCCGATGCACCGCTGGATGAATTCAAGTTCAGCCCCAAAAAGCTGAACCCTGCAGGCTCTCTATTTGACTATGCAAAGCTTGTGGATGTGTCGAAAAATGTCATCTCCAGAATGGATTCCCAGACCGTTTACGAACTGCTTCTGGACTGGGCGAAGGAATTTGATCCGGACTTTGGCCAGAAACTGGCTGCGAACAAGGATTTTGCCGTGTCTATCCTGGCAATCGGCCGGGGTGGCAAAAAGCCCAGAAAGGATCTTGCCACTTGGAAGGACGCCAAAGACTACATGGGCTTCTTCTATGACGATTATCTGACAGCCCCGGTCTTTGATGGGCGTTTTGACAAGGAGACGGTTCGCACCGTGCTTGAAAAGTTTGTGGCATCCTATGATCCCGCTGACGACTCCAGCCAGTGGTTCGAAAAGGTCAAGGCCATTACCGAGCAGATCGGCTTCACCACCGATATGAAGGCTTACAAGGCAGACCCCGACGCCTTCCCGGGTACGGTAGCAGATGTGTCCACCTTTGTCCGCCAGGCAGTCACCGGCAAGTCCAATTCCCCCGATCTGTATACCGTTATGCAGATCTTGGGAAAGGATCGCTCCCTGCAGCGGATCGATGCTGTTATGCAAGCGTTATAAAGTAAAAGACGCCTCCGGAAAAACCGGAGGCGTTTTTATAATGGCGGCTTTTAGGCCGCCCAACAGTATTATCATATCACAGCAGATCAGCACCCGTCAACTGTATTCTTCTTTTACCTTTCAATTTCTCTTTTTTGCATGATTGGGATAACGAAAACTTGTGGAACATCCCATCTTGAAATTCTGATTTTTTCCCATTATTATAAAGATACAAAGAGGTGATTCCAATGATCATGTAAGAGAAGATCCTCATGAAAAACAGGATCGAAGACAGGCTTTCCTCTTCTTCCGATGACATAAATTTCTCAGAAACGATAATCAAGGAATTGACCCGGAAGCAATTCAAGGCAGCCAGAAAGCCGTGTCTACTCTACAGAAAGCGAGGTTAACCAATGATCGAACCCAAGAATTCAGCGAAATAACCCTCGACAGTTACAGTGATCAGGTAACAGGTCGAGGGTTATTTCATTTTATTGCTCCGAAAGGAGCTTTTTTTATTGTCTTAATCAGTACGCTTTCAAGATCTCCAAAAGGAAATCCCATGTGCGGGCGGTAGACGCGATCTCCAGTTTTTCACGGCTGGTGTGGATATCCTTCATATTCGGGCCGATGGATACGCAGTCCAGTCCGGGGAGCTTCTCGCTGAGCAGGCCGCACTCCAGACCTGCATGGATCGCCACAACTTCCGGCTCCTTACCGTACTTTTCCCGGAAGATGCGGATCATAGTCTCCCGAAGCTTGGAATCTTTCTTATACTCCCAAGCAGGATAGTCGCCCATTTCGCTGTAGCTTCCGTCAGCTTCTTTCGCCAAAGCCTGTAACTTATCAAGCAGTTCCCGCTTTTCCCTGTTCACACTGCTGCGAACCGCAAAGGTCAGCGTCAGGTTTTCATCCAGCGTCATTACCCCAAGGTTCAGACTGGTCTGTACCAACCCTTCAATATCCTCGCTCCATGCCTCAACGCCGTTGGGCACTGCATTCAGCAGTTCAATCACTTTCTTGGAGCACTCTGTTGTTAAGGCATTTCCGCCCATGGCATCCACATCGTCACCGCGAACGATGGCATCCGGCTCATCATACTGCGCCCGGATCTCTTTTTCCAGCGTATCGGCAATCTCGTTGATCTGCTCCGGGTGCATACCCAGAGCCACCAAAGTTGCCGTGCAGCTGCGGGGAATGGCGTTATCCTTTGCGCCGCCCTGAAGCTTGGTGATACAAATGGGCATTTTGGCGCTGACCCGCTCCAGGAACTGACCCATGACCTTGTTGGCATTCGCCCGGTTTTTGTGAATCTCCACACCGGAGTGACCGCCTTGCAGTCCCTCCACCGTCAGTCTGACGCAAGGACCATAAACCACTCGCCGCTCTGTGGGCAGGCAGATGGTCCCTCTGGCACCGCCTGCACAGGAAACAGTAAAGACGCCCTCATCTTCAGAGTCCATATTCAGCAGGGTTCTGCCCTTCAGTCGGGAAAGATCAATGCCGGCTGCGCCGTCCATACCGGTTTCCTCGTCTACCGTAAGAATCACTTCCAGCGGCGGATGGGCAATGGTCTTATCTGCCAGCAGCGTCAGCGCATAGGCTACTGCGATACAGTCGTCGCCGCCCAGAGTCGTTCCCTTGGCAAATACATATTCTCCGTCGTGGGTCACATCCAGCCCCTGGGTATCCATATCGATAGGACAATCGGGGTCTTTCTCGCAAACCATGTCCATGTGTCCCTGCAGGATCACAGGCTCATGATCTTCATAGCCTGCAGTTCCCTCCTGGAACATAATAACATTGTTCAGTTCATCCTGCTCATAGGAGATCCCATGTTCCCGGGCAAAGGAAACCAAATAATCACTGATCTTCTTCGTATTGCCTGATCCATGGGGAATAGAACATAGTTTTTCAAAGTATCCAAACACGGCAGCAGGCTCAAGTCCTGCGAGTTTTTCTGCCATCATACCCATCGCTCCTTTATCAATATGATCCTATGGTAACATAGGATTTATGAAAAGTCCACAAAATAAGACCGCAGGAAAATTCCTGCGGTCATGTGCATAAAATCAGAACAGGCTCAAAGACAGTGTCAGAAGAACCCAAACCAGTGCGATCCACTTGGTAGCGGAGGCCAGGGTCTTATCCAGATTGCCAAACTTACTCTTGCTCAGATATGTCTCAGAAGTACCGGTCAGAGCACTGGACAGGCCAGCCTCCTTGCCGGACTGAAGCATGACCACCAGGATCATAGCAACACTCGCGATCACTTCCAAAACCGTAATAACAACTTTCAAAACATCCATTTCATTAACCTCCCTCCGCAGGTATGTTACACAATCCTAGACATAATAGCACATGATTTATGAAAATGCAAGTGCTAATCGATATTTTTTTACTTTTTATTTTGTGACCCAGTTTCCGGTGGCAAGACAGTTCAGATACGCCTGGATAAAGGGATCCAGCGCGCCATCCATCACAGCGTTGACATTGGATGTTTCACAGCCGGTGCGGGTGTCCTTGACCAAGGTATAGGGCATGAAAACGTAGTTGCGGATCTGGCTGCCCCACTCAATCTTCTGCTGCACGCCCTTGATCTCGGAAATGTTTGCCAAATGCTCCCGCTCCCGGATCTCCACCAGCTTACTGCGCAGCATCCGCAAACAGGTCTCCTTGTTCTGGAACTGGCTGCGTTCCGTCTGGCAGGAAACCACAATACCGGAGGCTTTGTGGATCAGACGCACCGCAGAGGAGGTCTTGTTAATATGCTGTCCGCCAGCGCCGGAGGAACGGAACACCTGCATCTCATAATCTTCAGGACGGATCTCAAAATCTTCCGAATCGTCCTCGATCTCGGGGATGACCTCAATCGCAGAGAAAGAGGTTTGGCGACGGGCGTTGGCATCAAAGGGAGAAACCCGGACCAGACGGTGAACGCCGCTTTCACTTTTCAAAAAGCCGTAGGCATTCTCACCCTGGACCATAATGGACGCGGATTTCAGCCCCGCCTCATCGCCCTCCTGATAATCCATGATCTGGTAGGTGAAGCCGCTGCGCTCTGCCCAACGGGTATACATCCGGTAAAGCATCTGGCACCAGTCCTGGGCTTCCGTACCGCCAGCACCGGCCTGGAAGCTCATCAGCGCATTGTTCCGGTCATATTTTCCGGTAAGCAAAGTCTCAAGGCGGCAGGTCTCCATTTCATCTGCCAGCTCAGCAAAGCCGTCCTTCAGCTCCGGAAGCATGGAATCGTCGTCCTCTTCTTCCGCCATCTCGCAAATGGTCATTAGGTCTTCCCATGTGGCGACCATCTTCTCATAGCGCTCGATCTTGCCCTCTGCCTGCTTGGTTTTCATCACGATCTTCTGGCTCTTTTCCGGATCATCCCAAAAACCGGGAGCCTCCTGCATCGCGTGAAGCCGCTCCAGCTCATTGCGAAGGCCCTCCAGATTCAGAGAATCGGACAGGGCATCCAGCCCAGGCCGGATATCATTCAATTTTTGACGGTAGCTGTCAAACTCGATATTCATAGGTCTTCTCTCATTTCCTAGAATTTTAGCACATAGGTAATTTATTATATCCGAAATTATCCATCCTGTAAAGAGGAATCCGGAAAATTCAGCAAATAACTCTTAGCGCTCGCTGGGATGATACTCTTCACCTTCAAAAATGTAATCATCCAGATCCCTGTCGTCATCGTCTTTTTCAGGCATATCTTATCTCCTTTCTCATGGGCTACTTGATAATATATGCCATAGGTGTGAAAAAATGTCCTATGATTTATTGACAGTTTGATAATTTTCCGATACAATACAGCGGTAATCATGCCCCAGTAGCTCAGTTGTATAGAGCGTCCGCCTCCTAAGCGGAAGGTCGGAGGTTAGAGTCCTCTCTGGGGTGCCAAGAAAGAAGCTAATCCATTATGGATTGGCTTCTTTCTCTATCATAAGAGAGGGCTCTAATATTCTAAATGCAACAGTCCGGTGGACTGTTGCTGACACCAGTGCAAACACTGGTGGCTACAAAAATTCCCCTAGGGGAATGCAAAAGAGTCCTCTCTGGGGTGCCAAGAAAAGCGCTGATCCGTCTGGATTGGCGATTTTCTTTCGGCACGAGAGGATGTAAGATCCTAATCTGAGGTGCCAAAAAGCCCAAACGAGCTTTCGTTTCCTAAACCGATCGCACCCCCACTATATCCGCATATTAAGGTACGCAGAATATCACATTTAGTTAATTTTGTCACAGAAGTCCATAAGCATTTTTGTATGAAAAACCCTTGACAAACAGAAAGAAATGTTGTAATATGGCAAAGCTGACTGAAAGCGATATGGAGAAGTCGCGTAGCTGGCCGAGCGCGCACGATTGGAAATCGTGTATACCCCAAAAGGGTATCGAGGGTTCAAATCCCTCCTTCTCCGCCAAAAACCGACAAGTTTCTACGGAAACTTGTCGTTTTTCTTTTTAAAGATTTATAACCCCAAGTATCTCAAAGACGGTACTTTTTCATTGCAAACAGCCTTATCCTGTGATAGGATAGCTTT
>JAZNLP010000016.1:0-3802 GCA_045579165.1 Faecousia sp. | reverse complement strand
TGATCAGCGGTCCAAAATCCGTTTCCTCTTCCAAGGAGCGGCAGGTGGGCTTTCTGCGAGCCTTATCGGATAATGATATTCTTTTTGACGATGAGCTGTTTTTCAGCGATGAACATACCTTTGCTACCGGTTATCATGGGTGTGTGAACTTGCTCAGTTTACCCAACAGGCCAACGGCCATCGTATCTGCCAATTATGACATTACCATAGGTCTTGTGACTGCGATCCGGGATCATGGTTTACGCATCCCTGAGGATGTGGATGTGTTCGGCTTCGACTGCCTGGATATTTGTACGATGATGAATCCGCAAATCCCGGTCATCTATCAGCCGGAGCAGCTAATGGGGCAGACCGCTGCCACTTATCTGATTGAACGGCTGGAGGGCTATGACGGCCCACCCAGGACGACCCGTTTAGAGTGCAAGATCGTCCAGGAAAACTCTGTATGAAGACACGGTGTTCGTGTTTTTATGAAATGTATTTTATTTTGCCCGCAGAATTCTGCGGCAAGAGTAGGAGGAAAAAATATGGCAAAGAACAGATACATCGGCGATTATCCCGTAATCGGCATTCGCCCCACAATCGACGGCCGCCGTGGTCCTCTGAAGGTTCGTGAGAGCCTGGAAGAACAGACCATGGCTATGGCACAGGCTGCCAAGAAGCTGTTTGAGGAAAACCTGCAATACTCCAATGGTGAACCCGTCAAGGTCATCATTGCAGATACCACCATCGGCCGTGTGGCTGAGGCTGCTGCCTGCGCGGAAAAGTTTAAGAAAAACGGTGTTGATATCACTCTGACCGTAACTCCCTGCTGGTGCTACGGCTCTGAGACCATGGACATGGATCCCCAGACCATCAAGGGCGTGTGGGGCTTCAACGGCACTGAGCGTCCCGGCGCAGTGTATCTGGCTTCCGTTCTGGCAAGCCACGCCCAGAAGGGTCTGCCCGCTTTCGGTATCTACGGCCATGATGTGCAGAATCTGGACGAGGTGACCAACATTCCTGCCGATGTGCAGGAGAAGCTGCTGCGGTTTGCCCGTGCTGCTGTGGCTGTTGCCACCATGCGCGGCAAGTCCTACCTGCAGATCGGTTCTATCTGCATGGGTATCGGCGGCTCTATCATCGACCCTGCTTTCATCGAGTCCTATCTGGGCATGCGTGTTGAGTCTGTTGACGAGGTGGAGATCATCCGCCGAATGTCCGAAGGCATCTACGATGCAGAGGAAGTGGCCCGCGCCAAGGCTTGGATCGCAGAAAACTGCAAGGAAGGCTGGGACAAGAACCCCGACTTCGTTAAGACTTCTGACGAGAAGAAGGCTGAGCAGTGGGACTTCCTGGCGAAGATGTACTGCATTATTAAGGATATGTTCAACGGCAACCCCAACCTGCCCGCGGGTTGTGAAGAAGAGATGGTCGGTCATAATGCCATCGCCGGCGGCTTCCAGGGTCAGCGTCAGTGGACTGACTTCTATCCCAACTGTGACTTCCCCGAGGCTCTGCTGAACTCCACCTTTGACCACAACGGCGCCCGTGAGCCCTACATCCTGGCTACCGAGAATGACGTTCTTAACGGTCTGGGCATGCTGTTTATGAAGCTTCTGACCAACCGCGCGCAGATGTTCTCCGATGTCCGTACTTACTGGTCTCCCGAGGCTTGCGAGCGTGCTTCCGGCTATAAGGTCGAGGGCAAGGCTCTGGAAAACGGCGGCTTTATCCACCTGATCAACTCCGGTGCTACCGCTCTGGATGCCTGCGGGGAATGCAAGGACGACAATGGCAACGGTGTTATGCGTAAGTGGTGGGAGGTCACCGACGAGGACATCAAGAAGATGACCGAGGCGACCACATGGCCTGCAGCTGACAACGGCTACTTCCGTGGCGGCGGATTCTCTTCCTCCTTCACCACCCGTGCTGAAATGCCTGCTACCATGATCCGTCTGAATCTTGTGAAGGGTCTGGGCCCCGTACTGCAGATTGCTGAGGGCTGGACTGTTCAGCTGCCCGACGATGTGACTAAGACGCTGATGATGCGTACCGACCCCACCTGGCCCTGCACTTGGTTTGCTCCCCGCTGCGACGGCAAGGAAGGCTCTCCCTTCAAGACCGCTTACGAGGTCATGAACAACTGGGGTGCTAACCATGGCGCTATCTCCTACGGCCACATCGGCGCGGATCTGATCACCATGTGCTCCATGCTGCGTATCCCCGTGTGCATGCACAACGTTCCCACCGAGGACATCTTCCGTCCCGCTGCGTGGAACGCATTCGGCATGGACAAGGAAGGTGCTGACTACCGCGCTTGCGCCGCATACGGCCCCATGTATAAGGCATATTGATCCAAAAATGAAACAAAGTGGCGGTCTCAAGACCGCCACTTTTCCAAACAAGGAGGCAACATTATGTTAAAAAACATTCCCCCCATTCTTTCTCCCGAGTTGCTGAAGGTGCTTGCTGAGATGGGTCACAGCGACCGGATCTGCATCGGCGACGGCAATTTCCCCGGCGCATCCATGGCTAAGGCCAAGAACGCCATTTTCCTCCGGGCGGACGGCCACGGCGTGCCCGAGATCCTGGACGCGATTTTGCAGGTTTTTCCGCTGGATACCTATGTGGAGCAGCCTGCTGTCCTCATGGAGAAAATGGATTGCGATAAGGACCTGGTGATCCCTGTTTGGGACGAGTACAAGGCGATCATCGCCAAATACGATGACCGGGGCGCGGCTTGCGTTGGCAACATCGACCGTTTTAAGTTCTATGACGAGGCTAAGGACTGCTACTGCATCCTGCAGACCGGTGAAACCGCTATTTATGCCAATATCATCCTCCAGAAGGGTGTTATTAAGTAAGTCATATGGATAAGCTGATTGCTATGGTGGAAACGGCACTGCCGGTGTTTTTGGCATTGGCATTAGGCGTTCTGTGCCGTAAGAAGCAGTTTGTTACCAGAGAGGGGATCGACACCCTGAAAAAGGTGGTCGTCAACCTGACCCTGCCCTTTGTGCTTCTCAATGCCTTTGCCACAGCGGAATATTCTGTGGCGGCGCTGATCCTGCCGGCGCTGATGTTCGGCATCTGCTGTCTGGGTCTGCTGGTGGGCTTTGGCGGTGCCCGGCTTTTTAAGATCAAAGGTCGTCTTTCGCCGTTTTTGGCTTCCGGCTTTGAGGCAGGCATGCTGGGCTATGCGCTGTTTGTTCTGCTGTTTCCGGATGTCAGTGTGTCAAATTTTGCCCTTCCGGATATTGGTCAGACCCTCTTTGTGTTTACCCTGTATAAGATCCTGATGTCCGGCAAACGGGATTTTCGCGCTATCGGACGGGATATGGTCACCACTCCTATTTTGTGGGCGGTGTTTGCAGGTGTTCTGCTGGGCGCTACCGGACTGTACGGAAAGCTCCAGCAGTGGGGCGTCAGCGGGATTTTGGATTCTGCCACAAGCTTCCTGTCCGCCCCCACGGGCATGATTATTTTGCTTACAGTAGGTTATGACCTGGAGCCCAGCCGGATTCCCTGGAAGCAGACCGGTGGATTGATCGCCCTGCGTCTTGTGAGTATGGCGATTTGTCTCGCTGTGATGATCGGTCTGAACAGGACAGTCCTGAACGGTATGCTGTTTGAGGGTGCTGTGGTTCTGATGATGATCCTGCCGCCGCCTTATGTGATTCCGGTATTTGCGGATGAACCGGCAGAGCGGGGACAGATATCCTCGGCGCTGTCCGCCTTGACCCTGCTGACCATGGTGTTATTTGCGGGATTATCGATTCTTGTGGGTATCAGAGCATAATTCATTTGAATGACACACCCC
>JAZNLP010000015.1:0-3064 GCA_045579165.1 Faecousia sp. | reverse complement strand
GTTCTTTCCCAGCCGCCCCGGGCATAGAGTAAACAAAACGCTGATTGGGGGGCTGGGTATGTCCATACGAATTACCGAGCTGCAATGCAAGGAAGTCATCTGTATCGCCGATGGCAGACGGCTGGGCTTTATCTCCGATGTGGAGGTGGAACTGCCCGACGGCCAGATCTGCGCCATCATCGTGCCGTGTCCTGCAAAATTCTTGAATCTTACGGGACGGAAGGACGAATTTGTCATCCCCTGGAAGTGCATTAAAAAGATTGGGCCGGACATTGTGCTGGTGGATATCCGCCCGGACGACTGCCGTTTCCCCAAAATCCGCCATCCCTGGCTGTTTTAAGGAAAATAAGGGAATATTTCTCAATTTTTTTGGAAAAACTACTTGCAAAATTGGAATCATTCCGCTATAATGATTCGGCATGGGCTTTTCCCATGACATTTCAACACCACACACCCGGTGATCGCGCCCCCTCGTGCCCTCTGGGCGGGCAGCGCGAAATGATCGGGGTGGAGGAAAAAACAAAAGGAGAACTAAAAAATGAATGTCGTATCCATGAAGCAACTGCTGGAAGCCGGCGTGCACTTCGGTCACCAGACCCGCCGCTGGAATCCCAAAATGGCCCCCTACATCTACACCGAGCGTAACGGTATCCACATCATCGACCTGCAGAAGACCGTCAAGAAGCTGGAAGAGGCTTACAGCTTCGTTCGCGAGATCTCCGCTAACGGCGGCAACGTGCTGTTCGTCGGCACCAAGAAGCAGGCACAGGATGCCATCAAGGAAGAGGCTGCCCGCTGCGGCGGTTACTACGTCAACGCCCGCTGGCTGGGCGGTATGCTGACCAACTTCCGCACCATGCGCTCCCGGATCGAGCGTCTGGCTCAGCTGAAGAAGATGGAAGAGGACGGCACTTTCGCCATGCTGCCCAAGAAGGAAGTTATCAAGCACCAGGGCGAGATCGAGAAGCTGGAGAAGTACCTGGGCGGCGTTAAGGAAATGAAGAAGATCCCCGCTGCTCTGTTTATCGTTGACCCCCGCAAGGAGCGCAACGCTATCGCTGAGGCTCAGAAGCTGAACATTCCCATCGTGGCGATCGTTGACACCAACTGCAACCCCGATGAGATCGACTACGTGATCCCCGGCAACGACGACGCTATCCGCGCCATCCGCCTGATCGCCGCCACCATGGCAAACGCTGCCATCGAGGGCCGTCAGGGTGAGGATGCCCTGGCTGAGACCGTTGAGGCTGTGGAAGCTGAGGCTGAGGCTGTGGAAGCTCCCGCCGCTGAGTAATCAGATACAGATTTAGGAGGATACTATAATGGCTTTTACCGCACTGGATGTTAAGAAGCTCCGTGAAATGACCAACGTCGGCATGATGGACTGCAAGAAGGCCCTGGAAGCTACCGACGGTGATATGGACAAGGCCGTGGACTGGCTCCGTGAAAAGGGCCTGGCCAAGGCTGCCAAGAAGGCTGACCGCATTGCCGCTGAAGGCGTTGCTTACGCTGCTGTGATCGGCGGTGTGGGCGTCGTGATCGAGGTCAACTCCGAGACCGACTTCGCCGCCAAGACCGATTCTTTCCTGGATCTGGTCAAGAACCTGGCTCAGATCGTTGCTGAGCAGAACCCCGCTGATGTGGACGCCCTGAAGGCTTGCACCTACCCCGGCACCAACCTGACCGTCACCGAGATCATGCAGGAGAAGGTCATGTCCATCGGCGAGAATATGCAGATCCGCCGCTTCGCCCGCTTTGCTGAGAACACTTCCGTCGCTTATGTCCATGCCGGCGGCTCCCACGGTGTTCTGGTGAACCTGGCTGTTGAGGGCGACATCGATGTTACCGAGGTCGGTAAGAACGTTGCTATGCAGATCGCTGCTATGAAGGCGCAGTACTGGGATAAGTCCCTGGTGCCTCAGGAAGCCATCGACAAGGAGCTGGCTGTTCAGGTTGCTCTGATGGACAACGATCCCAAGATGGCCAGCAAGCCCGCTCAGGTGAAGGAGAAGATCGCTGCCGGTAAGATGGCTGCCTTCTTCAAGGAGATCTGCCTGCTGCAGCAGGACTTCGTCCGCTCCGACCTGTTCCAGGGTGATGTGGCCGGCTACATTGCCGACGCTGCCAAGAAGCTGGGCGGCAAGATCACCTTCGTGGATGCTATTCACTACACCAAGGGTGAGGGCATTGAGAAGAAGGAAGAGGACTTCGCTGCTGAAGTCGCTGCACAGATCGCCGGCGCTCAGAAGTAATCAACCAATACAAAAATGGCCTGCCGAATGTTCGGCAGGCCACTTTTTTATGCTTTTTTGGGCTTTTCATTCCTCCGGCGGGATATATTTTTCAAAACCCGTTTCCCTCTCCGTTCCCCGGAAGATACCCACCACCGCCATAGACATCAGGCAGCTTTTGCGGCTATACTCGAAGCCCTCCAGAATTCCTTGCGCGCCCAGCCGCTCCAGGACACCCAAGGCTTTCACCGCCGCATTCCGGCAGCCGCTGCCTCCCATGCTTGCAGGCACCAACACATCCAGCCGCACTTTGACGGTTTTTTCAGAATTATCCGCCATAGCCAGACTTACCGCCACCGCAGGGCCAGTCAGCACCGGAGCAGTGGTGCCGGGATAGGCTTCAAACGCCCGCAATCCCGCGGCTGTCAGCGCCTCTATGGCGATGGTCACGATGGACTTGCTCAAATCTCCTCACCGCCTTTTTCCGTACACAGGCCCCACTGGAGAAGCGTTTCCTTTCCGTACCACTGAAGCTCCAGCCGGCGGATCCGATACCGCTTCTGCCCCAGAGCCAGGGTATCCCCCGGCTCCAGCTTCGGCTGCAGCGGCGCAACCAGGACATATTGCCCCCCTGGGATCTGACCCAGGGGTTCAAAATATTCCTCCATATTCTGCAGGCTGCGGCTTCCGGTGTGATTCAAAAAGCCGAAAAAGACCGTTTCTTCTCCGTCCCGATGCAGGGATATGGGACTGCCGTAACGGCGCAGGAGCTTTTCCACCAATGCGCGCATATCACACCCCCACAAAGGAGAATCGATCCGCAACATAGGGTG
>JAZNLP010000014.1:0-7823 GCA_045579165.1 Faecousia sp. | reverse complement strand
ATGAAGGCCCGGGGTCTGATGAAGAAGGACATCGACTATGTGGTCAAGGACGGGGAAATCATCATTGTAGACGAGTTTACCGGCCGGTTGATGTACGGCAGGCGGTACAACGAAGGTCTGCACCAGGCCATCGAAGCCAAGGAAAAGGTCCAGGTGGCCAGCGAAAGCAAGACCCTTGCCACCATCACATTCCAGAATTTCTTCCGGCTGTACGACAAGCTTTCCGGCATGACCGGTACGGCGCTGACGGAGGAAGAGGAATTTGCCACCATCTACATGCTGGATGTGGTGGAGATCCCCACCAATAAGCCTGTTGCCCGTCTGGATCAGACGGATGTGGTCTATAAGACCGAGGCTGCCAAGTTCCGGGCCATCGTCCGGCAGGTAAAGCAGTGCCACGAAAAGGGACAGCCGGTGCTGGTGGGTACGATCTCCATTGAAAAGAGCGAGATCCTCAGTAAGTATTTGAAGCGGGAGGGCATCCCTCATAATGTGCTCAACGCCAAGTACCATGAGATGGAAGCTCAGATCGTTGCCCAGGCGGGCAAATTCGGCGCGGTGACCATCGCTACCAACATGGCAGGCCGTGGTACGGATATCGTGTTGGGCGGTAATGCGGAGTTTTTGGCAAAGAGCGAGCTGCGTAAGACCGAAACCCCGGAGGAATTGCTGGCTGAGGCGGATTCCTTTGCCGAGACCAGTGACCCCGAGATCCTGGCTATCCGGGAGAAGTACGAGCAGCTGCTGAAAAAGTACAAGGCAGAGATCGCTGACGAGGCGGAGAAGGTTCGGCAGAGCGGCGGCCTGTATATCATCGGCACCGAGCGGCATGAATCCCGCCGGATCGACAATCAGCTCCGCGGCCGAAGCGGCCGTCAGGGCGACCCCGGCGAGAGCCGGTTCTATCTGAGCTTGCAGGACGATCTGATGCGCCTGTTCTCTTCTGACCGGGTCATGGCTATGATGGACACCCTGGGTCTGGAGGAGGATACGCCCATTGACGCCCGGATCTTGTCTGGCGCGGTGGAAAATGCCCAGCGGGCAGTGGAAAGCCGCCATTTCCGCTCCAGAAAGAGCGTGCTGGAGTATGACGATGTGATGAACACCCAGCGTGGCATCATTTACGCCCAGCGGCAGAAGGTGCTGGACGGTGAGGATCTGCGGGAGAATATGCTGTCTATGCTCCGGGAAGTGATCCTGGGCGCCGAGCCTGAGGAGCTGACCCGGTTTGAGGGGATCTTTTATCCCCGGGGCGCTGTGGCGCAGAATCCTGACCCCGAGGCGCTGTGCGTCCTGGCGGAGGAGACCTATGACCGCAAGGAACAGGAAATGACCCCCACCGTCATGCGTGAGGTGGAGCGGGTGGTCATGCTCCGGGTGGTAGACGAATACTGGATGGATCACATTGATGCCATGGACGATCTGAAGCAGGGCATCGGTCTGCGGGCCTACGGCCAGCACGACCCGGTGATCGCCTATAAGGAAGAAGGCTTCGCCATGTTTGAGAGCATGGTGGCTTCCATCCGGGAGGAGACGGTGCGCCGGCTGATGCTGGTGCAGCTGCGTCCCCAGCAGGAGGTCAAGCGCCAGCGGGTGGCCAAGGAGACCGGCACAGCCGCCGCCACGGTCACCGCTGTGAAGAAAGAGCCTGTCCGGAACAAGGACAAAAAGGTAGGCCCCAACGATCCCTGTCCCTGCGGCAGCGGCAAAAAATACAAAAAGTGCTGCATGCAGAAGGATAAGGGCGCGAGTATGGAGTAAGCCATACTGAATCAGTAAAAGTCATGTGTCATTGCGAGGGCAGCTATGCTGCCCGTGGCAATCTCCTGGGGAAATGCGATTCCATTCACCCAGCTGCGGTAGGAAAACCAACTTCATACCGGGAGATTCCCACGACCCCTGTGGGGTCTCGGAATGACATGGTTTTCATTATTTGGGATAAAACCAACTTTATTTCCGGAGAAGCTATGGCGATTAAAACGATACAAAAAGGAAAACTGGAATACTTGATGGCAGAGGGGATCTGCGTGCCCCATGCTTTCACTACCCGTTTTGGGGGCGTCAGCCGGGAGCATCTATCATCGCTGAACCTTGCCATGCACCGGGGAGACGATGAGGAAAATGTGGCGGAAAACTACCGCATTCTGGGAGAAGCCCTGGGGTTTGATCCCAAAAACGCGGTACACACCCGCCAGACCCATTCGGATATCATCCGCCGGGTCACCCGGGCAGACTGCCGGGGACTTGACCACCGGCTGTATCCGGAGTGCGACGGGCTGATCACCAACGATCCGGGAACGGTGCTGGTGGTGTTCACCGCCGACTGTACGCCGATCCTGCTCTGGGATCCGGTGACCGGGGCGGTAGGCGCAGTCCACGCCGGGTGGCGGGGGACTGGGGCGGATATTGCCGGCAAGGCAGTCCGGGCTATGGCGCGGGAATTTGGCTGCAGACCGGAAAATATCAGCGCCGCCATTGGCCCAAATATCGGCCAGTGCTGCTTCCAGACGGATGCGGATGTGCCCCTTGCTATGAAGCAGACCTTCGGCAAGGAGGCGGAATCCTATATCCGCCAGCAGAATGAAAAATATTATGTAAACCTAAAAGAGATTAACGCATTGGCTCTGCGCCGAGCCGGTGTAACGCATATTGAGATCAGCGAAAGCTGTACTATGTGTGAAAATCACCGGTTCTGGTCTCACAGAGTCACCGGCGGCCAGCGGGGCAGCCAGGGCGCGATCATTGTATGTAAGGAGGGGATCGTTTGAAGCGAATCATTGCGTTTATACTGGCGGCGGTAATGCTGGCAGGCATGTTTGCAGGCTGCACCCCGCAGGAAGATCCCTATGTCCCCACCGGTGACGCGCTGGATGTGGAAAACACCGTGTCTCCCACCCAGAATACCGCAGCAGGCGGCTTGGCCCTTGCTTATTACCCCGACCGTTCCATGAATCCCTTCACCTGCACGGACTATACCAATAAAATGGTGCTTTCCCTGATCTATCAGGGGCTGTTTACGGTGGACAAGAATTATCAGGTCACGCCGATGCTTTGCAATGGCTACCGGGTCAGCCGGGATCTTCGCACCTATACCTTCTATGTGACCCAAGGAGCGACCTTTTCCGACGGAACGACGGTAACACCGCAGGATGTGGTCGCAAGCCTGGAAAAGGCTATGGAAAGCCCGGTCTATTCCGGCCGGTTTTCCCGCGTGGAGTCAGTACAGATTTTGGCAGACGGAGGCATCCAGGTAGCGCTGGATACGCCCTATGAAAATTTCCCCATTTTGCTGGATGTGCCCATTGTCAAGGCGGATCAGGTGAATGCGGATACACCTCTGGGAACAGGCCCGTATATGCTGGAGACCGTGCTTACCGGTCTGCGGCTGCGCCGCCGGACGGTATGGTGGTGCAAGAGCACCGATCTGCTGGCAACCGTCAGCTATATCCCTTTGACGGCGGTGAATTCCACCGTAGATATCCGCAACGCCTTTGAAGCCCAGTCGGTGAATCTGGTCTGCACAGACCCGGGCAGTCCTACTTATGCCCAGTTTCGTTGTGACTATGAGCTGTGGGACTGTGAGGCTGACGGTTTTTTGTATCTGGTGGCGGATGTTGACAGCGAGGTGTTTTCCAATCCTGCGGTACGCAAGGCTTTGACCCATGCCATTGACCGGGACTTTTTGGTGGACACATACTACCGGGGGTTTGCCCAGTCGGCAACGCTGCCCGCATCTCCTAATTCTCCTCTTTACGACAAAAAGCTGGCTCAGCGCTACGGCTATGATCCCCAGATCATGAAAGACGCCATTCAGGAGGCGGGTCTGGAGGGCGCGCCCATCACCATCTTGCTCAACAGCGATGACGGCACCCGTCTGCGGGTGGGCAGAGCCATTGCAAAGATGCTGGAGGAATGCGGTCTGGCGGTAAGCACGCTGGAGCTGACAGTTGACCAGTTTTTGATCCATGTGGAGTGGTCGGAATATGATCTGTATCTGGGTCAGACCAAGCTGTCTGCCAATATGGATCTTTCGGAGTATTTTGAAACCGACGGTACGATGCATTACTTTAGCTTGGAGAACCCCGGCATGTATGCCATGAGCCTGGAGGCGCTGGCGAACTCCGGTAACGTATACGACCTGCACCGGCTGGTGATGGAGGACGGCAGACTATGTCCCGTCCTGTTCCGCAGCTACGGGGTGTATACCCAGCGGGGGATGCTGCCGGGACTGAACGCAACCCGGGATAATATGTTCCAGTATACCATCGGGGTATCCATGGAGGATATTCTTCTGGAAGATCAATAAACGAAAGATATGGGGCGCCCATGGGGCGCCCCTTTTTCTATTTAGCAGCAGCCGTGGTCGCAGCAGTTGGAGCCGCCGACGTTGCCGTTGTTGCCGCAGCAGCAGAACAGCAGAACCAGAATGATGATCCACCAGCAGTTGTTGCCGCCGCAAATACCATTGTTGTAGTTACACATAGAGATTACCTCCGAGCTGAATATTTCGAGCGGTTTGCCGCTCATTCCATGGTATTCCGCGCGGGGAAAAAGGTGCGGCAGAAAAGACTTGACAAAGGAGAACAATGGTGGTATATTAACTGTACTAGTACAGTTAATACAGTTAGGAGGGGGGATACCATGGTAAATTTGGACTACCGGGACGCGCGGCCCATCTATACCCAGATCTGCGACGGCTTCCGGGATCAGATCCTGTCCGGGGTGCTGCAGCAGGGAGACCGATTGCCCTCTGTCCGGGAGTTGGCCACACAGCTGACCATCAATCCCAACACCATCCAGCGGGCATACCGGGAGCTGGAGCTGCAAGGCTGGGTGGTGTCCGTGCCGGGAAAGGGCAGCTTTGTCAGCGGCGTTCCGGGGGATACGGAGAAAAAGCAGCAGGAAATGCTGGAGCAGTTTGACAAGCTCAGCGCCCTTTTGGCAGCGCTGGGAGTAAACCGGCAGGAGCAGGCACGGCGTATCGTGTCAGGAGGGAAGGAACATGATTAATTTTCAGAATGTGACCAAGTCCTTTGGCGGCTTCAAGGCGCTGGAGGATATGACCATGACCATACCCAAGGGCGCGGTCTATGGACTCGTCGGCCCTAACGGTGCGGGAAAATCCACGGCGATCCGGCTGCTGACAGGCGTCTACCGTCCCGACAGCGGCAGCATTACCATGGAGGGAATGCCCATCTATGAAAATCAGGTGCTGAAAAGCCGCATCGGCTATATCCCCGATGAGATCTTCTATTTCCCCTCGGCATCCATGGAGGAAATGCGAAGCTTTTATAGGAGCATGTACCAGGATTTTGATGATGCCCTGTTTACCCGGCTTTACGATGTGTTCCAGCTTCCCCGGAAAAGCCCGATTCGCCGGTTTTCCAAGGGTATGCAGAAGCAGGCGGCGTTCCATTTGACCGTCTGCACCCGGCCGGATGTTCTGGTGCTGGATGAGCCGGTGGACGGACTGGATCCGGTGATGCGCCGGCAGGTGTGGAGTCTGCTGCTCAGCGAGGTGGCGCAGCGGGAGACCACGGTGCTGATCTCCTCCCACAACCTGCGGGAATTGGAGGATATCTGCGACCATGTGGGCATTATGCATCACGGAAAAATGCTTCTGGAGCGCAGCCTTGCGGATATGCAGGGCAGCACAGTAAAGCTCCAGCTGGTGGGTGACGAGCCGGAGGGATTGGAGATCCTCCATTCCAGCCAGTCCGGGCGGCTGAAAACCTTGGTCGTTCGGGGCAGCGCCGAAGCGGTGACGGAAAAAGCAAAGGCCGCTAGAGCGGTGTATTTCGATGTGCTTCCGCTTTCTCTGGAGGAGATCTTTATTTACGAGCTGGGAGGTGCGAACTATGAAGTTAAGAATATCGTCCTTTAAGGCCGCCCTGCGGAAGGATATCACCCGCTTCGCGCCGGCGTGGGGTCTGTATTTGGTAGGCATGGTGCTTATGCTGCTGTCCTATCTTGGAGATACCATGTTCCCGCATACCATGAGAAACCTTGAGGATACGTTGCAGATCATGGGCGTGGTCAATGCTTTGTATGCCGGTCTCGTTGCCCAACTTCTGTTTGGCGATCTGTTCAATTCCCGGCTGTGTAATGCGCTGCACGCCTTGCCTGTCCGCCGGGAGGATTGGTTTTTCAGCCATGTAGCAGCGGGACTGAGCTTCAGCCTGGTGCCCAGTACGGTTTGTGTGCTGGCAATGCAGCCCATGCTGCACAATTTGGGCTATGTCGGCCTGTTTTGGATGTCAGCGATGACCATGGAGTATGTGTTCTTCTTTGGCCTTGCCGTTTTCAGCTGCCTTTGCAGCGGCAGCCGGTTTGCCGCGGCAGCCGTGTATGGAATCCTGAATATCCTGTCGCTGCTGGCTTTTTGGTTTGTCAATACCATTTATGGCCCGCTGATGGAGGGTGTTTTGGTGTCAGAGGAGCCGTTTATGTTCCTTTGCCCGTTGGCATATCTGACGGCAGATCTGGATCTGATGAGATTTACCCCCAGCTACATGGAATTTATCGGTCTGGGAACGGGTTGGCAGTACCTTTGGATATTGACCGGCGCAGGTGTTTTGCTTCTGGCGTTAGCGCTGCTGCTGTACCGCCGGCGAAATTTGGAGGCTGCGGGCGATTTTCTGGCAGTCCGTTGGCTGACACCGGTGTTCCTTGTGCTGTATACGCTGACGGTGGCGGTGTTCTTCGCGTTTCTCGGGGAGCTGTTTGATCTACTGGCATTCTTTTTCATTGTGGGATTTTTTGTGGGCTTCTTCACCGGGCAGATGCTGCTGCAGCGCACAGTGCGGATCTTCTCGTGGAAACTGTTTATCAAGCTGGCTGTCTTTGGGGCGGTTCTGGCGCTCAGCGTTGGCTTGACCGCCATAGATCCTCTTGGGATCGTCAGCTATGTGCCGGAGCAGGAGGATATTCAGTCTGTTTCCCTTTATGACGGCAGAGCCACCTATGACAATGTTCGCTGGATAGAGCTGACAGAGGATGCGGATATTGCGCTCGTCCGGGAAGTCCATCAGGACCGGATCGGCAAGAAAACCGGATCGGAGGGCAGATACGCATACCTGACGATCCGCTATCAGCTGAAGGACGGCAGAACAGTCAAGCGCTGTTACAGAGGTCCTGTGGAGAGTGTCCGGATGGTGTTTAGCCGGCCGGAACATGTTCTGGAGGCGGACAGCATGGACGCAGCGCTGAAAAAATGGACCACCGTTCGGATAGAGGGCAAGGAGCTCCGGGGAGCGGACAGGGAAGCGCTGCTCCAGGCGGTATATTCCGACTGCGTGATCGGAAATATGGCCCAAAGCTGGAGCTTCCACAACCAGTATAGCAGCATCAAGGTGTGGATCGAGCTGGAGTCCGGGAAAAACGAGCACATGGAATTGCGGGTCTTTGAGGACGCAAAAAATACCATGTGGTGGCTCAAGGATCATTACGAATCCTGGGGCCCGGAGAATGTGCCGATTGAGGACATTTTGGGTATTTGAGCTCCCGGTGGTTTCGAAAGAATTGTCATTGCGAGGAGCCGTTAGGCGACGTGGCAATCTCCTGGGGAAATGTGATTCCATTCACCCAACTTGCGTAGAAGAACCGGCTCACAACCGGGAGATTCCCGCGGCTGCTGATGCAGCCTCGGAATGACACCTTTCATAGACCTAAGGAAACAACAAGCCCGGGGGAAACCCCGGTCTTACTTTTATTTATTGTGTCTCCAGCCAGATCAGCAGCACGGCGATATCCGCCGGGCTGACCCCGGAAATGCGCCCTGCCTGTCCGATCGACATGGGGCGGATGGCGCTGAGCTTCTCCTT
>JAZNLP010000013.1:0-3468 GCA_045579165.1 Faecousia sp. | reverse complement strand
CATTGCCCCCGGCTTCCTGGTGTCCAATCAGAATCGGGCGCTGCTGTTCAATGAGGACGGCACTCCCACCGCGCGCTCTGCCAAGATCCTCAACGGCACTCCCATGGGTCGGTTCGTAGACTCTGCTGAGCTGCTGGGTGGTTTGTTCTTCCTGACTGTTGATAAGTCTGCCTCTGCCATCACCGGCGTGGTTCTGCCCATCGACTGCGGCTTCGCTGCTTACTCCGGCGTGTAATATCAGAACAAAAAAAGACCTGCCCGGTTGGGCAGGTCTTTTTTAATTAGTTCAAAGAATCGATCAGCTTGGGCAGCACCGGCTCAAAGGCCGCGCCGTACCAATGGTTATCCAAGGTGGCGGTATAGCGGATGCATTCCACCGTGTAATCCGCGGCGATCCGTGCCGCATCATATCCGCAATTTCCCCGCATCAGCGAGCCGGTAAAGGCAGAGGCGTAAATGTCGCCGGTTCCATGGCAGGAATTGGGCAGCTTTTCGTGCGCATAGTAGGCATATTTGCCGTTTTCGTATACTACAACGCCGGTCTTGCCGGGGGCATAGGACACGCCGGTAAGGATCACATTTTTGCAGCCCAGAGCGGTCAGTTTGCTAAGCAGCAGATCGATATATCCCCGGTCGTATTCCTGCTTGTATTCCACGCCGGTGAGAAAACAAGCTTCGGTGATGTTGGGCAGGCAGTAATCAGCGATGCCGCACAGACCCTTCATAGCGTCCACATAAGCCTCATCAAAAGCAGGATACAGCGCGCCGTTATCTGCCATTGCCGGGTCTACGATCCGGACACAGCCGGGGGAGCAGGTGAAAATATCAGCCACATAACCGATCTGCTTGGTGCTGCCCAGGTAGCCGGTGTAGATCGCGTCAAACACGATACCTTCCTTGCACCAATGATCTTTGATTGCAGGAATATCATCGGTCAGATCCCGGCAGGTAAAGCCGGTAAATCCGGCGGTGTGGGTAGAAAGCACCGCGGAGGGCAGGATCGCAGTTTCAATACCGCAGGCGGAAAGAATGGGGAGCGCCACGGTTAACGAGCACTGACCGACACAGGAAATATCCTGGATGGTCAAAATTCTTTTGTAGGACATCGGAAAGACTCCTTTCTGGATTTTATGGAGTTATTATAGCGCTTTCTGGAAAAAAGTAAAGAAAAAAATCAAGCCTGTGCAGATTTTTTGCTGCCGCATAAAATATGACTTTTCCGGAAATCCTTTGAAAAAGGAGGAATACTATGGAAACTACAATGAATCAAACAATTCAAAATCTTGCCCGCTCCTTTGCGGGGGAATCTCAGGCCCGCACCCGCTATACGGTCTATGCCAAGGTAGCCCGGGAGGAGGGCTGGGAATGGATCGCCCAGATCTTTGAAGAAACAGCTGCCAATGAAGCTGTCCACGGGGAGGAATTTCTGGAGATGCTCACCCGACTTGGGGGCAGTACGGAGAATCTGGATGTAGCCGCAGGGTATCCGTTCCAACTGGGAACGACGCTGCAGAATCTGGGCTATGCTGCACAGGGGGAACTGCATGAGCATGACGAAGCCTATCCGGGCTTTGCGGAAATGGCGCGCCGGGAGGGGCAGGACGATGCGGCGCGGCTGTGGCTGCAGATCTCCAGGATCGAGGGCGTCCACCACAACACCTTCCAGTCTCTGAAGGAGCAGCTGGAAAACGGCTCGCTGACGGAAAAATCGAAGCCCATCGTCTGGCGCTGCCTAAATTGCGGCTATACCTATGAGGGAAAACGGGCCTGCGATCCCTGTCCGGTGTGTGAAAAACCCATTGGCTGGCAGGAAGGACAGCTGGATCGGAAGAAACTGATCTCGAAAAAGTAAGGAAATCGCAACTTTCTGTTTGCACAGACCGGCATTATGTGATATCATACTGCAAGAGACAGGAAAACAGAGGTTGCAATCATGGATTATATCGTATTGGATATGGAGTGGAACCAGCCTTGGCCGGGATCCCCATCTTCCAAAAAAGTGCTGCCGGTGACGATCCGGGGTGAGATCATTCAGATCGGCGCCGTTCGGGTGACCCAGCAGCAGGAAGTGGCGGATGAATTCCAGGTGCTGATCCGCCCGAAATACTACAGACATCTGAATCGCCGGGTCAGCAAGCTGACCGGCATTAAAGAAGCCAGATTAAAAGAAGAGGGCATTCCTTTCGCCGAGGCTATGGCGCAGTTTCGCAGCTGGTGCGGCGAGGATATGGTGTTTTTGACCTGGGGCTTTGATGATATCGGCATCCTCCGGGAAAATCTTCGGCTGTTTCAGCTGGACGAGAGCTGGACGCAGCGCTGGTTTAATGCCCAGATGATCTTCAACGCCCAGACCGATGGCTCCAATGCCCAGAAGGCGCTGAAGACAGCCATGGAGATGTTTGAGAGCGAGGCCACCCGCCCGGCTCATGATGCTTTGGGCGATGCCTATCATACGGCGCTGATCTGCTCCAGACTGGATCTGAAACGGGGTATGGCGGAATATGAGCAGGCGCTGAAGAGCCATGAAAACGGCTTCCACGGCGCGGAGCTTCCCGGCTGCATCGCCCGGAAGGTGTTTTATGACTATACGGATAAGCATGCTGCCATCACTGCCATGACAGAAAGCGAAAACAAGTGCCCCGTTTGCGGCGGGCAGATGGCGGGGACACGCTGGTTCGCGCAGCCGGGCCACCGGTATATGGATCTGGCTCAGTGCGAGGAACATGGAAAGTTCCTTATCCGTATCCGTCTGTCGGAGCAGCAGGATGGAAAGATTCGGGTCAGCCGGCTGACTTATGAAGCCACTTCTGAGGCTGCGGAAGCCTATGCCCGCCGGGCAGAGAAGGCAGATCCGGAGCCCCGCAGATCCTCTCACCGCCGCCGCAGACGCACCGGGGCGAGAGCGTCTGAAGGAATGTAACAGGAAAAAACATGGCAGTGTTTTTGCGGACACTGCCGTGTTTTTTCTTATAGAAATAGCTTGACAGAATAGGGGTGAAATGGTACAATACGCCTTGTGATGGTGCGTAGCACCCGCGATAATTATGGGCCTTTAGCTCAGTTGGTTAGAGCCTCCGGCTCATAACCGGATCGTCCCGGGTTCGAATCCCTGAAGGCCCACCACATATTCTGCGGCATCCTTGCCGCTTTCATATAGGGGTATAGCTCAATTGGTAGAGCGGCGGTCTCCAAAACCGTAGGCTCTGGGTTCAAGTCCTAGTGCCCCTGCCAGAAAAACAGCGATAGCATTTGCTATCGCTGTTTTTCTTTTCCCTCGCATATTGCAAATCTTGACAAAATATACTAAAATACAATTACATTAAGCATTTGGAGGAAAGATAGATATGAAGAGAATTCTTGCATTGATCCTTGTTTTGTCTATGGTATTTGTACTGGCAGCCTGCGGTAAAGACGAGGAGGGAACTCCTACAGGCGAAAACACAGGAGCAACCACCAACCCTACAGAAA
>JAZNLP010000012.1:0-16183 GCA_045579165.1 Faecousia sp. | reverse complement strand
TCCCGGCGAACCTTTGCCTTGGTAACTTCCACGCCGCAGCGGTCGCAGATCTTTCCCTTGTACTTGATCTTCTTATACTTGCCGCAGTGGCACTCCCAGTCCTTCTGGGGTCCGAAGATCTTTTCGCAGTACAGGCCGTCCCGCTCGGGCTTCAGAGTACGGTAGTTGATAGTCTCCGGCTTTTTGACCTCACCGAAGGACCACTGCCGGATCATTTCCGGCGAAGCAATACCAATTTTAATTGCATCAAATGTTGCATCTGCCATTGTATCGCCTCCTTAATCTTCATAGGTGTCGGCATCGTCAGAATCGTCGCTGCCGAACACGTCCATAATATCCTCAGGGCTGTCCTCGTCGATAACGAAGCCGGCATCCAGCACCTCATTGGCGCTGCCTACCACCATCTGATTCTCGCGGTCAGCGGTGTAGACCAGCTCGTCATCCTCATCCTCGTCCTTCAGCTCGATCTCGTTGCCCATTTCGTCCAGCACACGAACATCCAGGCACAGAGCCTGCAGCTCCTTGACCAGAACCTTAAAGGATTCGGGCACGCCGGGCTTGGGAATATTGGCGCCCTTGACAATGGCCTCATAGGTCTTGACACGGCCGGTGACATCATCAGACTTGACAGTCAGGATCTCCTGCAGGGTATAGGCAGCGCCGTAAGCCTCCAGGGCCCAAACTTCCATTTCGCCGAAACGCTGACCGCCGAACTGGGCCTTGCCGCCCAAGGGCTGCTGGGTGACCAGTGCGTAGGGACCGGTGGAACGGGCATGGATCTTGTCGTCGACCAGATGGTGCAGCTTCAGATAGTAGGGATAGCCAACGGTGACCAGGTTATCGAAGGGCTCGCCGGTACGGCCGTCGTACAGAACGGTCTTGCCGTCCTCCCGCAGGCCTGCCAGCTTCAGCGTCTCCCGGATATCCTTCTCGTTAGCACCGTCGAACACAGGGGTGGCAACCTTCCAGCCCAGAGCCTTGGCTGCGTAGCCCAGGTGGACTTCCAGAACCTGACCGATGTTCATACGGGAAGGCACGCCCAGGGGGTTCAGAACCACATCCAGAGGAGTACCGTCGGGCAGGAAGGGCATATCTTCCTCAGGCAGAACGCGAGAGACGACGCCCTTGTTACCGTGACGGCCGGCCATCTTATCGCCCACGCTGATCTTACGCTTCTGGGCGATGTAGACCCGGACAGACTTGGTCACGCCGGGAGCCAGCTCATCGGAATTTTCCTTGGTAAAGATCTTGACATCCACAACGATGCCGCTTTCGCCATGAGGCACCTTCAGAGAGGTGTCACGCACTTCTCTTGCCTTCTCGCCGAAGATGGCGCGCAGCAGGCGCTCCTCGGGGGTCAGCTCGGTCTCGCCCTTGGGGGTGACCTTACCAACCAGATAGTCGCCGGAACGAACCTCAGCGCCGATACGGATGATACCGTTCTCGTCCAGATCCTTCAGGGTATCTTCACCAACATTGGGGATATCCCGGGTGATCTCCTCGGGTCCCAGCTTGGTATCCCGGGCCTCGGTCTCGTGCTCCTCAATGTGGATAGAGGTAAAGACATCTTCCTTCACCAGACGCTCGTTGAGCAAGATGGCGTCCTCGTAGTTGTAGCCTTCCCAGGTAACGAAGCCGATAAGCACGTTCTTACCCAGAGCCACTTCACCGCCGGAGCAGGAAGGACCGTCGGCAATGATCTCATCGCAATCCACCCGGTCACCAACCACCACGATGGGTCTCTGGTTGATGCAGGTGCCGGCGTTGCTCCGGGCAAACTTGGTCAGATGGTAGGTCTGCACGTCGCCGTCGTCATACTTAACGGTGATCTCGGTAGCGGAAACCGCGGTAACCGTACCGGGCTTTTCCGCCTTCACGCACACCTCGGAGTCCACAGCAGCCTTATGCTCGATGCCGGTGGCAACGACGGGAGGCTCGGTGGTCAGCAGAGGCACTGCCTGACGCTGCATGTTCGCGCCCATCAAGGCACGGTTTGCGTCGTCGTTCTGCAGGAAGGGAATGAAGGAAGTGGCGATGGAGATCATCATTCTGGGGGACACATCGATATAGTCGATCTTCTCCCGGTCCACTTCAATGATCTCATTGCGGTGACGGCAGGTGATACGGGCATTGGCCAGACAGCCGTTCTCATCCAGGGGCTCATTGGCCTGACCGATGTAGTAATCGTCTTCCACATCGGCGGTCATGTATTCCACTTCCTGGGTGACAAAGCCGGTCTTCTTGTCCACCTTGCGGTAGGGCGCTTCCACAAAGCCGTACTCATTGATCTTGGCAAAGGTAGCCAGATAGTTGATCAGGCCGATGTTGGGACCTTCGGGGGTCTCAATGGGGCACATACGGCCGTAGTGGGTATAGTGAATATCACGCACATCGAAGGATGCCCGCTCACGGCTCAGACCGCCGGGACCCAGGGCAGACAGACGGCGCTTATGGGTCAGCTCAGCCAGGGGGTTGTTCTGATCCATGAACTGGCTCAAGGGAGAAGATCCGAAGAATTCCTTGATAACCGCGGTAACAGGCCGGATGTTGATCAGGCTCTGGGGTGTAACGGCATCCAGGTCCTGCACGGTCATCCGCTCACGGATGACCCGGTCCAGACGGCTGAAGCCGATCCGGAACTGGTTCTGCAGCAGTTCGCCCACGCAGCGCAGGCGGCGGTTGCCCAGGTGGTCGATATCGTCAGCGATGCCGATACCCATAGCCACACAGTTGAGGTAGTTGATGGAAGCCATGATATCATCCACGATGATATGCTTGGGGATCAGATCATCGATCCGCTCAGCGATGGCCTCTTCCCAGTTGATATCCGGGGTCTCCATCATTTCCTTCAGCACGCTGAAGGAAACCTTCTCCCGAACACCGTACTCCTTGGGATCGAAGGAAACGAACCGGGACATATCCACCATGGCATTGGACAGCACCTTGACATTCTGACCGCCAACCTTGACCACAGCTTCATTGACACCCCGGTCAGACAGCTCGTGGGCCAGATCCCGGGAGATGATCTCGCCGGGCATGACCAGGATCTCACCTGTCATGGGATCGGCGATGGGCTCAGCCGCCTCCTGTCCGGACAAACGGGCCCAGATATCCATCTTCTTATTGAACTTATAGCGGCCGACCTTGCTCACATCGTAACGGTGGGCGTCAAACAGCAGACCCTCCAGATGAGCGATGGCAGTCTCCACCGTGGGAGGCTCGCCGGGACGCAGGCGGCGGTAGATCTCCAGCAGACTCTCTTCCCGGGTCTTGCAGGGATCCTTTTCCAAAGTAGCCAGGATCCGCTCATCCTCGCCGAACATAGCCTTGATCTTCTCGTCGGTCTCCACGCCCATGGCGCGGATCAGACTGGTAACAGGCAGCTTGCGGTTCTTGTCGATCCGAACCCAGAACACATTGGAGTTGTCGGTTTCGTACTCCAGCCACGCACCGCGGTAAGGGATGACGGTAGCGGTGTAGGTATGCTGATCCGCCTTGTTCACCTCATGACCGTAGTACATACCGGGGGAACGGACGATCTGGGAGACGATGACACGCTCAGCACCGTTGATCACAAAGGTACCGCCGCCCGTCATGATGGGGAAATCTCCCATGAAGATCTCCTGCTCCTTGATCTCGTCAGTCTCGGTGTTGCGCAGGCGCACCCGCACCTTGATGGGCTTTGCGTAGGTGGTGTCCCGCTCCTTGCATTCCTCGATGGTGTACTTGGGCTTGTCGTCCATGGAGTAATCCAGGAAACTCAGCTCCAGTTTGCCGGAGAAATCGGTGATGGTGCCGACATCCTTAAAGACCTCACGCAGGCCCTCTTCCAGGAACCACTCGTAAGAATCCTTTTGGATCTTCAGCATGTTGGGGATCTGCAGGATCTCCTCGTACTTCGCGTAAGACTTACGCATGGTCTTGCCGAACTTTACGTCCTTGACCATTGCCATATGGATCATCACAGCCTTTCTTTCGAATTGTGTGTATTTTACTTGATACGCTCGGCACAGTTGTCGAATTTGCACTTTTTTCTACTTGACAACCGCCACAACCTGTGATAAAATGCTCATGCTGGGAATGATGGCATAAAAGGGCATATTATCACAATATAGAATATTATTCTATACCATCTGTTTCCATTTGTCAATGATTTTTTCTGAATTTTTCCGGGGTTTTCCCGGTTTTTTTATTGCAAAAACAACGCGCACATCCGTCAAAGAACGGATGTGCGCGTTTTGTTTGCTTTTACACCTTACAGCTTGGAAATGCCGAAGCTGTTGACCAGAGCGTCCAGCTTCTGGCCCTGCTTGCAGTAGGGGCATTCCCGGTAGTCGTAGCTTGCGTAGTCGGGGATATCATTAATATTGTATACGGAGCGGACAGGATACCCTGCCACCTCGTCCACCGCGCTGTAAATGGAGGCAACGCCTGCCACCTTGCCGCCGTAATAGCCGATGGCCTCAATGGAGCGCTTGGCAGTAAAACCGGTGGTGACAGAAGCCATCAGGATCAGAACATGCTTATCCCGGATCATGGACTGAATATTGTCCCGGAAAATGATCTGGGAATTGGCATTGTATTCCGGCTCCAGAACATAGATGGTCTGGTGCTGGTTGATGGTGCGGAAGCCGGTCTTGGTCAGTTCCTGGGCCACACAGGTGCCCAGCACCGCTGTACCGTCCAGACAAAGGATGGTATCCACCGGTGTATCGTTAATAAAGTGACCCACCAGCTGCCGGGCGCTTTCGCCGGCCTCACTGAGCCGCGTCTTTTGGTAAGTAATATCAATGTAGTAATTGATATGGGAATGGTTGGTTGCGAAGTGTCCCCGTGCCACCCGCAGCTTGGTGTTGCCCCGGCGGACGGGAAGTTTCATCATAGTAATCATAGGTCTTACCTCCAAAAAAGAGTAAAAAAGAAAAGGCGTCTTTCTGTCCGGCAGAAGCGTTTTCGCCGGACCTATGAAAAACGCTTTTTTTCATTATATCCCAAACAGCCCCGGGATTGCAAGCACAAATCCCGGGGCTATCGTCACAAATTTATCCGCTTATTCTTGTGCAGTTTGCTTAAGCCGCAGCTGTGGCTCCTGGCGCAGAAACTGGCGGGATATGATCTGGCAGATCTCCTTAGCCTCGATCATCCGGTGGATCTCCTGAAAATCCGCCCACTTGACATCGTCTGTCTCCCCGGGCTGCAGCACCACATCCAACAGGGCTATCTGTCTTGGCAAACAGTAGAAATCATAATGGGTGTGGGCATCCCGGTCAGAACCCAGATATTCAAATTCCCCTTCCTCTGCCCGGATCCCCGTTTCCTCAAACAGCTCCCGGGCGATGGCCTGGCGGCTGGTCTCCCCTGCTCTTGCCGCGCCGCCGGAATTTTCCCATGTGCCGGGAAAGCTCTTTTCCTTTGCCCGGCGGGTCAGCAGCAGGTTTCCTCTGCCGTCATATACCCACACACAGACCACCAGTCCGTACTCCCCGGCTCTCCAGGGAGTTCCCCTGCGGTGGACTCTTCCGGTCAGATGACCCTGGGCATCGTATATATCATTGTATTCCACAGTATCATCCACCTTTGGGTTTAATCCAGAGTTTCCGCCTTGTCCCGGTACGGACTTTCCAGAGGACTTTCCGTATCCGCTTCCTTCTGATAGCGGCTGACGACACCGGAAGCCAGCTCTACAGGCAGCAGCGTTCCCGCGCCGGCAACACAGCCGCCGGGGCAGGCCATGCCTTCCAGAAGATAGCCGTCATATTTTCCCGCCTTGGCAAGGGTCATCAGCTTGCGGCACTCCCGCAGACCCTCTGCCCGGGCGATCTTTACTTCCCGATCCGGTTCTGTTTGCTGAATCAGCTCCGCAACAGCGCCAACCACACCGCCGGATACCGCAAAGCCTCTGCCGGCAGCCGTAGCTTCATTCAGATCGTACATCGGCTCAATGGTCTCAAAATCGATCTGCTTCGCCTCGAACATACCCTGCAGTTCCTCAAAGGTCAGAACAAAATCCACATCCGAGCGGATATCCTCCCGGATCGCCTCCAGCTTTTTCGCTGCGCAGGGGCCTACAAAGACCACCTTGCAGCCGGGATATTTTTTCTTCATCAGCCGGGCAGTAAAGACCATGGGTGTCAGGGTCATGGAAATATTCTTGGCCTCTCCCGGGAACAGCTTGTAGATCATGGAATGCCAAGCCGGGCAGCAGGATGTTGCCATATACTTCTGCTCCGCGGGCACTTTCTCCAAAAAGTCCTTGGACTCTTCAATGGTACACAAATCCGCACCAATAGCCACCTCCACAATCCGGTGGAAACCAAGCTGCTTCATGGCGGCAATGAACTTGCCGGGGGTGGAGTGCTTGCCAAACTGGCCGATAAACGCCGGGGCGACAATGGCAATGACCTTATCCCCCTGCAAAATGGACTGGATCACCTGGAAGATCTGACCCTTGTCCACGATAGCGCCAAAGGGACAACTGACCAAACACTGGCCGCAGGCCACGCACTTATCCTGATTGATCACTGCCCGGCCGTGTTCATCGGACTCGATGGCATCCATGCCGCAGGCCGCGGCGCAGGGCCGCTGCAAATGCACGATCGCATTATAAGGACAGGCCTTGGCGCACTTGCCGCACTTGATGCACTTATCCAGATCGATGTAGGACCGGTTGTTCCGGAAAGAAATGGCATCCTTGGGGCAGACCTTCTGGCAGGATGCTGCCAAGCAGTTCTGGCAGTAATTGCTGACCTTATACTGATTGGTAGGACAGGCATGGCAGGCGTAGGGAATAATATTGACCAGCGGCGGCTCATAATACTGCTCCGCCACAGCGGCCGCATCCATGCCCTCGGTCATCAAATGGCGGGTCTGCACAGGGCGGATATTTAGGCCCATGGCCAGCCGCACCCGCTCACTGGCGATAGCCCGCTCCAGAAATACGGATTCCCGGTGCAGCGGACGGTCGCCGGGGACAATGATATAGGGAAGATCATCCACACCCTCATAGCCCTTACCTGCATAGGCCATCTTAGCTACTTCGGTAAAGACATTTTTTCGGATATCGGTAATCAGAGAAGGGATTCCTCGCACGGCATTTTCCTCCTTGAAGCTATACATTTTTATTAATTATAGCAAAATCTCTATATGCGGTCAAGGCTAAGCGGGCAACTGGCACGAAATAACAACTGCCGATATTGCCCCTTGCGGCTCTGTTTCCACAAAAAGTGCCGCCCCAGAGAGGGGCGGCAGAAACCGGTCACTTTTTCTTTCTCTTCCACAGCCGGTAATACACAAAAACAGCTATCAGAGGGAACAGCATGCCTATCAGCATACCCAGCTTCATACCCAGCTGATCCGGCGTCAATCCCAGCCGCTGAGCCAGATCTGCAGCAGCCGGCAGCGCGATCACCGTATCCGCCACCACGCCGACCAGCTGCGGTCCAACAGAAGCGCCCAGATCCCCTCCGGCTGCCATGATCGCATAAACGAACACCCCGCCGGCAGGGAATCGCTCAGACGCCACGATCAGGCTGCCGGGCCACATCATCGCCGTGCACAGTCCCGTCAGAGCGCAGGCAGCCAAAGCCAGTCCTGCCGATGACGATACCGCCGCTGCCAGATAGCAGACTGCCGCGCCGACAGCCCCCAGAAACAGGACCTTCTCAATATTTTTACCTGCTTTGGAATAAAGCGTCCTGCCCAGACCCAGCATCACAGCAAACATCGCAACGCCGAACATATCGCCCCAGATCTTTGGGATTCCCAGAGCCTGCTCCAAATATCCGGAGCTCCACTGCGCCATGGTGCATTCTGCGGCAGCCCCCAGAAAAATGGCAGCGATACAGAGCCACAGTCCCCTGCTCCGCAGCAGCTGCAGCGCGCCGGAAACCCGCTCCGGAGTTTGCAGAACCGGGATCTTCGTGCCCACAAAAAGCAACAATGCCACAGCAGGCACCGAAAGAAACAGCAGCGCCAGCCACTGCCAGTTATCTCCGCCTGCCAGAGCCAAAAACACGGTGCTGAAAATCACCACGCCCACAACGCCCCAGGCATACACCGAGTGAAGCTTGCTCATTTCACGGTCGGGGTCTTCTGCGGGGATCGCGGCTATCACAGGGCTGATCAGCACCTCTGCCAGCCCTGCGGACGCGGAAAAGACCACCGTTCCCAGCAAGAGTCCCCCATAGGCACAGTCTGGCAGCGCCATCGGCCACAGGGCGTATATCAGCAGACCCACTGCCGTCAGCACCGGGGTCAGCTTGACCGCCTTGGAAACGGAAAACCGGTGGGAGAAAAAAGAAAACACCAGATCCACGCCCAGTTGGGTCACATAGTTTATCAGCACCAGCAGACCCAGCTGGGTATAGGAGATCCCATACAGGCCACGAAAGGTCAGAAACAGTACCGGCGGCAGATTCGCCACTACGGACATACAAATATTGGCGGTATAGCAGGCATATTTCAGCCGTTTCATTGGCTCCATAAGTTCACCCCTTTTTCCGTATATTATCACAATAGTTCCGGTTTGTCACCTAAAAATAACACCACCCCACAGGGTGGTGTTCTGCGCCTTTCCTTAAAGATCCTGCAGATCCGCAAAAGGAATATCGTTTTCCAGATTGTCCCGGGCAAGATCCGTGTCGATCTGCCGGTACGCCTGAGAAATGGGCCGGTCATGCCAGACCTTCAGATTTGCGCCCTGAGTACCGGCGACAATGGGCTTTGCCTGCTCTTTTCCGGACTTCGCCTTGCCCTGAATCGCAGGCACCGGAGATACATCGTTTTGGGGATGCAGTTTCGTATAATCCGGCCGTTTCATGCCTTTTTTTGCCATTAAAATCACCTCTTATCCAGTTTTCCACCCAAACTACCGATTATTCCGCTGCAGATTTTTATTGTGTTTCCAAAAAAATCTGCTATAATAGCCTCATTATGATGAGTTTCGCCTGTACGATAGGAGGACGCTATGCATATCATCATTGCAGGAGACGGCAAGGTCGGCTCCACCCTTGCCCGGCAGCTTTCTGCCGAGGGCTATGACATCACCTTGATCGATTCCAACCGCCAAGTGCTCAACGCCAGCGTCGAGCGCTTTGATGTTATGGCCATCCACGGCAACTGCGCCGCCATGAATGTACTGCTTCAGGCGGGTGTCCGGGACGCGGATCTGCTGATCGCCGCCACCAGTGCCGACGAGATCAATCTGCTGTGCTGCACCACTGCCCACGGCATTAATCCCAAGCTGCACACCATCGCCCGGATCCGAAATCCCGAGTACATAGAGCAGATCTACGAGATGCGGGATATTTTCGGTCTTTCCATGGCGGTTAATCCGGAAAAGCAGGCGGCTACCGAGATCCACCGGCTGTTAAAGTACCCGGGCTTCCTGCGCCGGGACACCTTTGCCAAGGGCCGTGCGGAGATCGTGGAGCTGCGGATCGACAGCGGCAGCAAGCTGTGCAATGTGACTCTCTCGGAAATGCCCGGTATCGTCAAATGTAAGGTGCTGGTTTGTGCCGTTCTTCGTAACGGTAACGCCGTTACCCCCGGCGGTAACTTCGTTCTCCGGGAGGGCGACCGGATCTTCGTCACCGCCCCTACGGAAAATCTCACGGCCATGCTGAAAAGCTTGGGCGTCATCACCCGACGCGCCCGTCGGGTCATCCTCTGCGGCGGCGGACGGGTCAGCTATTATCTGGCAAGTCTGCTGGCAAAGGACGGCGTAACGGTCCAGCTGATCGAAGAAAACCCTGCCCGCTGTCAGGAGTTGGCTGCAGCGCTGCCGGAAGTATGCGTGATCGAGGGCAGCGCCGCCGATCACTCCCTGCTGGAAAGCGAAGGGGTTTCCCAGTGTGACGCCCTTGTTACCCTCACCGGCATGGACGAACTGAATATGATCATTTCCCTGTATGCCAGCTCCCGCAATGTCCCTCAGGTGATCACCAAGCTGGGACATTCGGAAAACCGCAATATTATTGACAGCCTGGCTCTGGGCAGCATCGTCAGTCCCAAGGAGCTGTGCAGCAGCACCATTGTCCGTTACGTCCGGGCTCTTCGCAGTCAGACCGGTGCAGCCGTATCTCTGCACGCCATCGCGGACGGTCAGGCAGAAGCCGTAGAATTTCTGGTGGAGCCGGGTACACTCCATTGCGGTAAGCCTCTGAAGGATCTGAAGCTGAAGCCCAATGTGCTCATCGCCAGTATCACCCACGGCGCCATCACCCAGGTGCCCAGCGGCAACTCCGTGTTCCGGGAAGGGGATTCTCTGGTGGTCGTTACCAGCGGCCGGGGCGTGCTGCAGCAGCTCAACGACATTTTTGCGTAAGAGAGGCTGCCATGAATTACAAAATGATCGGGCGGTTTATCGCCCAAACCCTGTTTATAGAGACCATATTCATGCTTCCGGCTTTGGCAATCAGCCTGTTTTGCCAGGAGACCCTGTCTGTCACAGGTTTTCTGTATGCCATCGGTCTGCTGATCCTTGTGCAAGTTATTCTGTGGCTGCTGTGCAAAGGCGCGCCCAATGCCATGGGCGCCCGGGAGGGTCTGGTGTGTGTTGCCATCAGCTGGATGGTCATGAGTATGCTGGGCTGCCTGCCCTTTGTGTTTTCCGGCGCTATCCCCCACTACATAGACGCGCTGTTTGAAATCGTCTCTGGCTTTACCACCACCGGCGCTTCCATCCTTTCCAATGTAGAAGCGCTTTCCAAAGGACTTCTTTACTGGAGAAGCTTCAGCCACTGGCTGGGCGGCATGGGCGTTCTGGTGTTCTTATTGGCTTTAAGCCCGGGAGACGGTAAGGGCAGCGGCTTTACCATGCACCTGCTCCGGGCAGAAAGCCCCGGCCCCAATGTGGGAAAGCTGGCGCCGAAAATGCGAAAGACCGCCACGATCCTGTATGTGATCTATATCGGTCTGACCGTTGCCAACATCCTGTTCCTGCTTCTGGGCGATATGCCGCTTTTTGACGCAGTCTGTACCGCCTTCGGCACTGCCGGTACCGGCGGCTTCGGTGTCAAGAACGACTCCATCGCCGGTTACAGCCCTTACTTGCAGTATGTTACTGCCGTGTTTATGCTGCTGTTCGGCGTGAATTTCAGCTGCTACTATCTGATCCTGCTAAAGCAATTTCGCAGCGTGTTCAAGGATGAGGAGCTGCGGCTGTACCTGCTGATCGTCGCCGGTAGTGTCGCTCTGATCGTCCTGAATCTTGGCGGCGCCTACGCAAGCTTTGAGGAGACCTTCCGCCACGCCTTTTTCCAGGTTTCCAGTATCATCACCACCACAGGCTTCGCCACCACGGATTTTGACCTGTGGCCGGTGTTTTCCAAGACGATCCTCTTGGGTCTGATGATCATCGGTGCCTGCGCCGGCTCCACCGGCGGCGGCATCAAGGTCGCCCGGGTGCTGCTGATCTTCAAAAGCCTCCGGCGGAACATCCGGCAGGTCCTGCACCCCCGAAAGGTGCAGGTGGTCCGCAGCAACGGCCAGCCGGTGGAGGAAACCGTGCTGGATAACACCAACGCTTATCTGGCAGCCTACATTATTATTCTGGTCATCAGCGTTCTGGTAGTCTCTCTGGACGGGTTTTCCGTCACCACCAACATTTCTGCCGTTCTCGCCTGCTTTAATAACATCGGCCCGGGACTGGAGGCGGTAGGCCCCACCTGCAACTTCTCCGGTTTCAGCGATTTTTCCAAGTTCTTTTTGATCCTGGATATGCTTGCCGGCCGGCTGGAGATCTTCCCCATTCTGGTGCTGCTCACCCGCAGTACCTGGCGCCACGGATAAAAAATTGCCACGCCCGAAAACCGGGCGTGGCTTTTCATTTACAATACATAAAACGCAACACAGATCAGCTGCAGCAGGCTTCCCAGCACCACAAAAATGTGAAACACCGAATGAAACCACGGTTTTTTCGAGCCGATGCCGTACAGCACCGCACCTACAGTATAGGCGATCCCACCCAGCAGCAGGAACAAAAAGCCTGCCTGTCCCAGAACACTGCGGGCGATGCCCAAAAACGGCAAAATCGCCCAGCCCATGCCGATATAGCAGATCATAGAAAACACATTGTACTTTTTCAGGTCGATAGCCGTCAAGGTCACTGCCAACGCTGCCAATGCCCACTGAAAGCCCAGCATCCCCCACCCCAGGTACGGGTTTGCCCGGCGCAAAGCGCACAGAGCAATGGGGGTATAGGTCCCGGCGATCAGCAGATAAATGGTGCAGTGGTCAATGATCTGCAGTACCTTTTTCCCCATTTCAGGTCGCAGTCCATGATAAACACTGGACACGGTATACAGCAGCACCAGCGCGCAACCGTAGATCAGCGCCCCTGTAATTCCATACGGATCTGCGCTCTTTAGGGCCTTGAAAAGGCATAGCAGCAATCCCAATATTCCGATGCCGCCCCCGACGATATGGGTGACCATATTCATAATTTCCTCCCCCCGGGAATACCTGGGAAGCAGACGGTCTTTTAGTTTGATGCGTTTCATAGCATGCCCTCCTTACTGATAAAAGAATCCTACCACAGCTTCCCCAAAAACACTCCCTACAGGTGCAAAAATCTCTCTACGGAAGCAAATCTACCGCTTCTACCGGGGGTAGAGAAAGAAAATTGTTGACAAAAATGTCTATATGGACTAGAATCCCAGTTAGAACCATGGCTGAGGTTGCGGTTTGCATCAGTAGCCCCGCGGTTTGGCAATTGCCGCCGGGTGAAAGGGCTCACCGCCGAAGGATCTGCTTTTTGCCAAAGGAGCTTATCCTGGGCCTGCACAGAAGATGTGCAGGACTGTCACCGCAAGGTGGAGTGCTGACCTGGGGTAACGACAAGTTCTGCCCTGTGTCCATGACATGGGGCATTTTTATTTTTAGGAGAGAGAATATATGAAAAAGACATCCTTTCTGACGCTGGACAAGGCACAGGAGATCATCCGGGAAATTCCAACCCCTTTCCACATTTATGACGAAGCCGGTATCCGTCAGCGGGCAAGAGACCTGAAGGCCGCTTTTTCCTGGAATCCGGGCTTTAAGGAGTATTTTGCCGTGAAGGCCACTCCCAACCCCTACATTCTCCAGATCCTCAAGGAAGAGGGCTGCGGCTGCGACTGCGCTACCTACACGGAGCTGATGCTGGCAGATGCGGTAGGCGTGACCGGTCACGATATCATGTTCTCCTCCAATGTCACCCCGGAAGAGGATATGCGTAAGGCCTGGGAGCTGGGCGCGTACATCAATCTGGACGATGCCACCCATGTGGAATTTCTGGAGCGGATCACCCAAGGACAGGTACCGGAGACCGTATGCCTGCGCTACAACCCCGGCGGCTCTTTCTCTTTAGGCAACACCATCATGGATATGCCCCGGGATGCCAAGTACGGCATGACCGAGGATCAGATGGCCGGCGCGATCAACCGGCTGATGGCTCTGGGTACCAAGCACTTCGGTATCCACGCCTTCCTGGCCTCCAACACCACCACCAATGAGTATTATCCCCAGCTGGCGGCAAACCTGTTCCGTCTGGCGGTTCGTATGCATAACGCCACCGGCGCGCACATCAGCTTTATTAACCTTTCCGGCGGTGTAGGTGTTGACTACCGCCCCGAGCAGCCCTGCTGCGATATCTTCGCCATCGGTGAGGGTGTCCACCGGGAGTACGACAGTATTCTTGCCCCTCAGGGCATGGACGACATCGCCATTTACACCGAGCTGGGTCGGTTTATGCTGGCGCCCTTCGGTCATCTGGTGTCCACCGTGCTGCACCAGAAGCACATTTACCGGGAGTATATCGGTCTGGATGCCTGCGCAGCCAACCTGATGCGCCCTGCTATGTACGGTTCTTATCACCACATCACCGTGCTGGGCAAGGAAGACGCCATTTTGGACCATGTTTATGATGTCACCGGCGGTCTGTGCGAAAATAACGACAAGTTCGCCATCGAGCGGAGTCTGCCCAGCATTGATATCGGCGATATCCTGGTGCTTCATGACACCGGCGCCCACGGCTTCTCCATGGGCTACAACTACAACGGCAAACTCCGCTCCGCGGAGGTGCTGCTGCAAAGTGACGGCAGCTTCAAGCTGATCCGCCGGGCAGAGACTCCCAAGGACTATTTCGCCACATTGGATGGAACAGATTTCCATTTTGGGGAGTAAGCTGTGCAATCTGCACAAAAACGCCCCTCGTTTTTCAGCACCCAAAACCCATCGTTTACAGTAAGTTTTCAGTCTCATAGAGCGTAAATATGTTATAATGGTATGGGCGGCAGGTAATCTGCCAATGCAGCCCAGCAAAGGAGCCTCTATGAATAATCACAACATACTGTTTTTTCTTACACCCAAGGCCATGTGCGCCTATCTATACGACGATTTTACCATGCGGCAAGCGCTGGAGAAAATGGAAACCGCCGGTTTTGCCGCCCTTCCCATTCTGAACCGCAGAGGAGAATACCGGGGCACTCTCACCGAAGGCGATCTGCTGTGGGGCATCAAGAATATGTGCTACATGGATATCCGCCAGGCGGAGGCCCACCGGATCATGGAGATCTCCCGGCGCAAGGATCATGTTCCCGTCCGGGTCACCACCTCCATGCACGATCTGGTGTCCCGGGCCAGCTCCCAGAATTTCGTTCCTGTGGTGGATGATAAGGACGCGTTTATCGGCCTTGTCACCCGAAGCGCCATTATCAAGTATTGCAGCCAGCACCTGTTTCCGGAGGATTAAGCTTTCTATTACCGGCATTCCCAAGGGAATGCCGGTTTTTTCTGTCAAAAGACGGGGGAAAATAAAGGTATACTTTTCCCCTGTTTCGTGTTATACTATGGATAGTACGCGCCGGGTGGGCAGACCCGGGCAGCTTTTCAAATGTCCGGTAAAGGACATTTAAATCTTATAAACATGCAGGCGTGTTCCTCCGAAATGGCGATACAGGGCCGGATCGGAGGCGAGTGGCTGCCTGCTTTGCTTGGCCTTTTGGCCTTTACCAATGAAAGGAGTTATTTATTTGGCAGAAAAACTGAAAATTATCCCCCTTGGCGGTCTGGATGAGATCGGCAAGAATATCACCGTGCTGGAATACGGCAAGGATATGATCGTGGTGGACTGCGGCGTGGGCTTTCCCGACGAAGAAATGTACGGCGTGGATCTGGTGATCCCCGATTTTACCTATCTGGCCGCCAACCAGAAAAAGCTGCGGGGCTTTTTCATCACCCACGGACATGAGGACCACATCGGTTCTATCCCCTATGCCATGCAGCAGGTCAGCTGCCCCATCCACGGCACGCCTATGACCAACGGCCTTATCAAGCTGAAGCTGGAAGAACACGGCCTGGCAGGCAAGGTCAAACTCATCACCCACACGCCCGGCGATGTGGTCAAAGCCGGCTGCTTCAGCGTGGAGTTTATCCATGTGAACCACTCCATCGCCGATGCGGTGGCCTTTGCTATCCACACCCCCGTAGGCACGGTGGTGATGACCGGCGACTTTAAGATCGACCCCACCGCCGTAGGCGGCATGACGGATCTTGCCCGGCTGGGCGAATTGGGCCGCCAGGGCGTTCTGGCACTTATGTGCGATTCGACCAATGTGGAGCGGGACGGCTACACTCCCAGCGAGAATGTGGTTGCCGAGGGCTTGGACCGGCAGTTCAAAAACTGCGACCAGCGGATCATCGTCACCACCTTTGCCTCCAATATGCCCCGGATCCAGGCAGTTCTTGCCACCGCCCAGCGCTACGGCAGAAAGGTAGCCGTGTCCGGGCGCAGCATGGAAAATATGCTCAAGGTCGCCCAGGATCTGGGCTATTTGAAGATCAAAGCCGGTACCATCGTTGACTTGGCATCCATCCACAGTCTCCCCAAGAACAAGGTGGTCATCGTTTCCACCGGCTCGCAGGGCGAAAACATGTCCGCCCTTTACCGGATGGCATTCTCCACCCATAAGCATGTGGAGATCCAGCCCGGTGACCGGATCATCATTTCCGCCTCCGCCATCCCCGGCAACGAAAAGGCGGTCTCCCGGATCATCAATGAGCTGTACCGCAAGGGTGCTGACGTGGTGTACGAAAAGAGCGAGGGTCTGCACGTTTCCGGCCACGCCTGCCGGGAAGAGCTGAAGATCGTTCACGCCCTTTGCAAGCCCAAGTTCTTCATCCCCGTTCACGGCGAGCAGCGGCA
>JAZNLP010000011.1:0-2029 GCA_045579165.1 Faecousia sp. | reverse complement strand
CGATAAACACCCACATCGACACCGCAGATATAATATGCCCCCGGATCGAATTCCAGCATCATCCGGGGCCGTCCCGCGCTCTTGGATTCTTCTGTCGGCGCAACAGTTTCCCGCAGAAGACCGGAGCTGATCATGGGATTGACCACGCCGGTGATGGTTGCGGTGGTCAGTCCCAGCTGCTGGGCAATTTCCACCCGGGAAATGGGACTGTTCCGATAGATAAACCGTTTGATCAGATTGTGGTTGTTCTGTTTTAACAGCTGATGATTGCTTCCTTTTTCATTCACGAAGGAATCCTCCAAATGTGTTGTAATCTTATTCTATCGAAGATCAGGTTACTATGTCAATAGAAACGCTTCATTTTCGGAAAAAAGCACACCGGATACAACCCCAAAGATAATTGTCACACAATCATAAATTCGTTCTCATGCTCCATATATCTGCAAAAAGCAAAAAGGCCACACAGGATACCGGGGGAAAAAGCCTCATCGGCATCGATATTCCAGCCTCCGCACAGGCCCCGATGCATGATCTGAACTACGGTATATCCGGACGGATCTTTTAATCCGTAGTTCTGGCTGTTGTGCATCACAAGGGTATAGGGTTTTCCATCAATCGTTACAGCTGCATGGTCGACCCTTGGCATCCGGCAAATGGGCCAGCCAACTACCTCCGGGTCATCCCCTTGCGCGTAGTCCGGTTTTCCGCTGGCAATCTCTGCGCCAGCGGGATCCAGTATCACATATCTTCGGAAACGGACATCTGACCGTTTCCCCGGGGGAGCAGGCAGATTGCGAATGTCTGTACGCAAAACCCATTCTTCGTTGGGAAGACAGATATGCTTCTCCGGGCCGGAAAAAACACCTTTCATATGAATCAGCGGCTCCCGCCTGTTTTCTTCGTACAGCATGCCCGCTTTCATGGTATACCGCATATGCATACCTCCTTCTCAAAAAACTGTGTACAAAAACACACCGGCCACGCCGGCACCTGCCATAATCCACATGGGACTGACCTTCCATTTCCGCAAAACAAAGAATCCAGCCACAAAAACAGACAGGGCAATGTGATCCATGCTCAAAATATCAGCAGGGATCGACCGCTGGCCGTAAAGTGCCATGATCAGCAGGGAGAGCCCCGCAGAAGCAATCATGGCAACTACCGCAGGCCGCAGACCTGCCAGCACCCCCTGGATCACGGTCAGCCCCCGAAAGCGGTAATACATCCAGGCAAGGGTCAGAACGATCACACAGGAGGGAAACACGCAGCCAAGGGTAGCGATCACGGCTCCCGGAAGCCCCGCGATCTGGATTCCCACAAAGGTAGCAGAATTGATGGCAATGGGGCCCGGGGTCATTTCCGCAATGGTCATAATATCGGCAAACTGGGTCATGGTCAGCCAGGGATGCAGATCCACCACCTGATGCTGGATCAGCGGCATGGCCGCATAGCCTCCGCCAATGCTGAAAAGGCCGATCTGAAAGAAGCTCCAGAATAACTCCAGGTAAATCATGTTCCCAAGGCCTCCTTATAGATTTTCTCCCGTCTCCAGGTCTCCCAGGCACCGATCATACCACAGACCAGGATCACGATCATGATATTCACATT
The DNA here is from genome assembly GCA_045579165.1 of Faecousia sp. GTDB lineage: Bacteria > Bacillota > Clostridia > Oscillospirales > Oscillospiraceae > Faecousia. The sequence continues at coordinate 421 of JAZNLP010000011.1, read as the reverse complement.
AAAGAAACGCACTGCAATAAAAGAACCTGCCAGAACCAGCACAGGCAGCGCATATTTTTGCTGAAGGATCGTTTTTGTCATATTGATGACCACATCACAGATCACCACCGCAACACCGGCCAGCATACCGGTCATTGCCATATTCACGATCACGTTATCCCGGAACTGCTGGTAGAAGAAGGAGATCACGGAAATGATGATCAGCGGCGGCAGCACCGTTCCCAATACCGTCAGCAATGCACCGGGGATCCCTGCCACATGATAGCCCACCAGAATGGAAGCATTCACTGCAATGGCACCGGGGGAGGACTGCGCAATGGCCGTCAGATTCATCATTTCCTGTTCTTCGATCCATCCCAGCTCTCCCACAAACTTTTTCCGCATCAGCGGAATCATGACGAATCCGCCGCCGAAGGTGCAG
>JAZNLP010000010.1:0-2278 GCA_045579165.1 Faecousia sp. | reverse complement strand
ACAGGTTGATTTGGGTGGGTAAATCTGGTATGATTTGAGTAACCCTACCATTTGTGATGGTTTTATTGTAGCCTTTCGGTGGTGGGAATGGTATCCCTTATCTAAGGGGTTTTTCGGGATACCTACCAAAATTCGGGGGATTTTTACCGATACTGGGGATGTAACTATGAATTATTCCGTTCTGTTAGCCAATCAGCGCAAGCGCCAGAATGTCAGCCTGAAGCACCTGTGCTGCTTTGCCATGTTCTCCTTCTGGCAGATGGGATTCATCTATTTTATGGGGCCTGCCCTGACCATCAACGGCCGGACACCGCTGCCCATCGATATGGATAACCTGACCATGCTCATGGCTGCATGCTATGTGCTGTCCATTACCTATATGATCTTTCTGCCGCAATATGTCGTTTGGGCGGAGCGGATCGGTACATTGGCAGCCATTACCACGGCGCTGGGTCTGTTCCTGCCGTTGCCGGATGAAATGCTGAAGGGTCTGATCTATGCCCATGTATTCATCTGCTGCACCATGATCGGCTTTGAGACTTTCATCATCGTGAATTTTTTATCGGAAAAAAGCGCCATTTATGCGCTGACTGCCGGTTACGGCCTTGCGCTTTTCCTGATCGCTTTGGTGCAGAATGACTTCCTTTCCATTACCTTCCCGGTGTTCCGTGTGGTCACGGTAGCAGCACTTGGCTTGCTGCTGATCTTTACTTTCCGTTTACCGACCTCTCCCAAGGCTTGTCCTCAGTATGTCCGCAAGGACAGCGGCTTGGTCGCGCCCAAAAAGTTACTGACCGGCACCTTTATTCTGGTGTTTGTCAGTTCGCTGATGGGGGTGTCCGGCCCCTCTATTTCCGCTGAGGTGCGCCATGGTGTGTTTGTTACCTATTTTGTGGATGCCATTGCCAGCATACTGGTCTTTTTCCTGTACAGGAAGAAAGAATTCCACCCTTTCCGGTGTATTTCTTTCGCTGTCGGTCTGGCCTGCATCGGCTTCCTGCTGATGTATGTGGCAGACTTTGTGCCCTGGGTCAGCTATATTTCCTGCGCTCTGATCGGTTTCGGTATGTTTGCCTGCCAGATGGTCCCGCTTTACGGTCTGGTGCTGATGAAGTCCTATCCTTCCCGGTATCTTTCTCCCATCATCATCGGTCTGGCACTGGTCGCTGTTCTGGTCCAGGGTGGCATGGTGGAAGCCTTCCGCAGCGCCCCTTCCATGCTGTTCCTTGCCTATGGGGTGATCATGGTAATCCTGGTCATTCTCTACTTGCAGATCGAGCCATACTTCCTGTACACCCTGCGCCGGAAGATCCCGGAGGAAGTGTACCCGCAGCCCGAAGTCTCTGCCCCCAGCCATCTGCCGGAGCTTGGGCAGGCAGAAGAACCCGCTACCGCAGAACCCGCCCATGCGCCGGAGCATCCATTTGCGGTGCTGTCCAAACGGGAGCAGGAGGTCGCAGATCTCATCGCCCGTGGTTACAGAAATGCAGAAATTGCCGATATTTTGGTAATTTCCGCCCACACCGTCAACGACCACACCAAAAAGATCTATCGCAAGCTGAATGTACACAGCCGTCTGGAGGTCGCTGCATTGGCGAATCGCCAGAAGGATCCGCATACAGATATGTGATTGCCGGTGCGTAATGAATAATCGCACAGTCCAAGAAACATCAGCAGCCGGGCCATTATTGACCCGGCTGTTCGCACTTGATGTTATACAAGTTCCGTCTGGATGTATTTGCCGAATCACGGCCTCACCTTATTTCTCCAGGCATCACAGCTCCCGGCATATTGCGGTTTGAAAGCTGGACTGCTTTGACTCCCGCACAGAAGGCCGCCGCTCAGCAGATGATTCTCGCCATGAGGCAAAACTAAAAAGCACAGCAGGCCGGTTCTCCCCTGGGAGAGAACCGGCCTGTTTCTCTATCTGAATTGCTGTTATCCTAAATTTCTCATCGCCTGTTTCAAAAGATAAATCCTGTTCTTCTGATCGTCGTGCAGATCATAATGACGAATGGCTGTTCGCAGTTCTGCGATGATAAATTCCCGCACCTCTTTATCTCCGCCGCTCTCAGCATCAATCATCGGCTCAAAATGGCGGATTATTTTTTCCATTGCCTTTTCATCGCCGCCGACAGCGGCAACGATTCGTTCATACTTCGGTCCCTTTGCTCTTGCCATCCCGATCACTCCGATCTATCTTTTATGGTTCCATTATATACAGTCATCGTCGTTTCCCCAGCAGATGAAGCCGGTTGCGGGAAACGGACACCCGATG
>JAZNLP010000009.1:0-4576 GCA_045579165.1 Faecousia sp. | reverse complement strand
GTGTTGTCTACGGTGGCACTTCTGAGCCTGAGCCGCGTCATCGCCGACGCCGAAGCCCAAAATCAGGCGCTGCTGGGGCAGGCCGCTCAGCTGGAGGGTGAAAACGCCCAGCTGGAGCAGAACATTCAGGGCTTGGGGTCTGTGGACGGCGCAATGCAGATCGCCAAGGATGAATTGGGTCTGGTAGATCCGGATACCGTTATTTTGACACCGGGTAATTAATAATTTCGCATTTTGAATGCATAATGGAGGAAACAAAGTCAGTATGGAGTTAACCGTGGGAGCTATCCTGGAAGGTAAGGTAAAATCTATCACCAATTTCGGCGCGTTTGTATCTCTGCCGGAGAATAAGACCGGCATGGTACATATTTCCGAGGTTGCCAACGCCTATGTCAATGACATTCGCCAGCATCTGACCGAGGGTCAGGATGTGAAGGTGGTGGTCATCGGCACAGAAAACGGAAAGATCAATCTGTCCATCAAGCGTCTGGAGCAGAAACCTCAGAGAGAAGCTCCGGCTCGCAGCGCCGGCAGACCTGCCCCCGCCCAGAACCGTCCTCCCCGGCAGGCACTCACACCGCCTCCCGCACCCAAGACGGCGGATCAGCTGTTTGAAGAGAAGCTGAAGGCATTCATGTCTGAATCCGACAGCAAGATCTCCTCTATCAAGCAGTATTCCGATCACCGCACCAAGAGCCGCAGAAGATAACCGTAAGGCCGCTGCTTTTGCAGCGGCCTTTTTGCGCCGGTGGGAATTTTTCGTTGACTTTAGGACGAGATTATTTTATACTCACCACATAGGAAGAAAATACCGGCAGGCCGGAAAACTGGCATGGCCGGGGGAAGAAGTGTTGTGTTATGTCAACCGTTGTGATCACCGGCGGTTCCCGGGGCATCGGCGCTGCGGCAGTGGAGCTGTTTGCCGAAAGAGGCGACCGGGTGTTTTTTCTTTATGAAAAAAATCACGATGCTGCCCGTGCGGTGGCGGAAAAGACCGGCGCTGTGCCCATCTGCTGCGATGTGGCTGACGGACAGGGAGTGAAAGAGGCGTTTGCGGTTATAGGCGATGTGGATGTGCTGATCTGCAACGCGGGTATTTGCTACTCCGGGCTGATGAGCAGCATGGACGAGCAAAGCTGGGATCGGCAGTTCGATGTGAATGTCAAGGGCATTTACCACTGTGTCAACGGGGCGATGCCCAGCTTTTTGAAGAAGCAGCGAGGCTGCGTCATCACGGTGTCCTCCATGTGGGGGCAGGTGGGCGCTTCCTGCGAGGCAGGGTATTCCGCCACCAAGGGCGCGGTGATCGCGCTGACCAAGGCGCTGGCGAAGGAACTGGGCCCCAGCGGCATCCGGGTCAACTGCGTGGCGCCGGGAGTGATCCTGACGGATATGTGCGCCAGTGTCGAGCCGGAGATTCTTTCGGAAATGGCCGGAGAAACCCCGGTGGGCCGCAACGGAACGCCCCGGGATGTGGCGGAGGCCATGGAATATCTGGCAAATGCGGAATTTATCACCGGACAGGTCCTGCCTGTCAACGGTGGCTATGTGATATAGGAGGTAACATGATGAAGATTGCTATTGGCTGTGACCACGGTGCGCTGGACTTAAAGAATAGAATGGTGGAGCACCTGCGTGCTCAGGGACATGAAGTGGAGGATTTCGGCACTTACACCCTGGATTCCTGCGACTATCCGGATTTTGCCGCGGCGGCTGCCCGGGCGGTGGCTTCCGGCGCCTGTGAAAAGGGCATCGTCCTGTGCACCACCGGCATCGGCGTTTCCATTGCCGCCAATAAGATCGACGGCATTCGCTGTGCGCTGCTTTCCGATCTGATGACTGCGGAAATGACCCGGCAGCACAATGATACCAACATGATGGCCATGGGCGCCGGCGTGGTGGGTCAGATGCTGGCTCTGAAGATCGCGGACACCTGGCTGGGCACGGCTTTCTCCGGAGATGCCCGGCATCAGCGCCGGATCGATAAGGTCATGGCTCTGGAAAAATAAATACGGATATAAAAAACCAGTCCTCTTTTCAGAGGACTGGTTTTTTAGAGTGTACCGGTGATCTGATACATCCGGTCGTTGGAGATCTTGGTGGTAAGGGTCAGATGCCGACGGAACATGGCTGCCAGAGCATCCTCATGGAGAAGCCCGATAGAAACCTGACTGGCAGGGCCCTGGTGGTGACTGTCGATAGCAGCCCGGCTCATGCCGTGGGCTACAGTCAAAGTGCCGCCGGGGTTCAGAAGCGACGCCAGCCGCGCCACCAGCCGGGCAGGCTCGGGGAAATGGGGAAAGGCGTTGTAGACAACAATGCAGTCAAAATTCCGGTCAAAGGTGATTTCTTCCACATCGCCGCAAAATACCTGCACCTGCTCCGGTGGGTATTTGCTCCGGGCAATCTTGACCATTTCCGGGGAGATATCCACGGCGGTGAGAGAGCCGACCTTTCTATTCAGGTAGTCGGGGAACAGCACCCCGGTACCGCAGGCGACATCCAGCACATCCTTTCCGGCGGTGACGCCGGCATTGTCCAAAATAGTGTGGATAATATCATCATTTCTGACCATGTCCGCGTCCCAGTAGGGCGCAAGCCGGTCGAAAAAGGAGATCACAGAGCGCTGATTCATGCAGACGGAACCTCCTTGGGATAGCGAACCGGGATCAGTCTGGCTTTCGTCAGTCCGTATACCACGGCGGGCATGACAGCCAGTTGGATCAGGATGCCGGGAATGCCGGTGACCAGAGAAGTGGTGACCCATGCAAAGGGAGCTGCTCCCGGAGTAAAGACCCATGCCTTTGCCAGACCGGCTACCACCCGGCCCAATACCATGGCAGTGCCCATGCTGATATACAGATCGCCGGTGGCAGAGCCGGTGCGGATAAAGCGCATCATCAGTCCGGCGACTGCGCCGTAAGCGCCGCATTCGACCATCATGCTGGGAAGCACTGCTGCGGGGGGCATACCGGTAAAGCTGGAGATAAACGGACCTAAAAGACCGCACACGAGACCGTAGGGCCAGCCGCAGATCAAGCCGCACAGCAGCACCGGGATATGCATGGGCAGGAAGATAGAGCCTGCATTGGGAACAGAGTGAAATGCCAGGGGAAGCACCAGACACAGGGCGCAGCAAACGGCGGTAAAGACAAGCTTTTTCACGGGTGTCAGCTTCATATTATGACCCCTCCTGTTGAAATTTGTCTTTATTATAATCGCTCATTTTCCCTGTTTGAAGCCCCCCTGGGGGATGAATTTTCGGATAAATTACCACGTCATTGCGAGGAGCGTCAGCGACGTGGCAATCTTCTAAGGTTTCCGGGCGTTTTCCCTAAACCAGGGAGATTCCCACGCCAGTGTGAGCACTGGCTCGGAATGACGTGATATTTTTTCGTTGCGCAAGAAACTGACAATGTCAATCTTGGCATAAAAAGTGCAGCGGCAAGTGCCGCTGCACAAACTGTTTAGATCAGCCGCTTGGCGACCACCACGAACCGCCCGTTGTCCAGGGTATATTCGCAGGTGGTCAGACACACCAGCTTGTCGCCATACTGGGCGGTAAAGCCGGTATCGTACATGGATAGCTCCTTAACTGTGTCCACGAACTCGTTAAATTCTTCTTCATTGTCAGCGCTTTCAAACCGGTGGAAGGAAAATCCCTGGCCGGTATTGGCGCTGGTCTTGAACGCGGCGATCACCAGATAAGTGTGGTGCTCATAAAGGGTGTCAAAGGTGAAAGTCTGGTGGGTCTCCCAGAAGGATTTGTTTTTATAGTAGTCCAGTCCGGCGAACATGGACATATCCTTCATGTGGTGACCGTAAATGGTGCAGTTGTCCGAGGGCTCAAATACATCGCACTGCTCCCGGACATAGATAGCACCGCAGCCTCTGGCACGACGGTAAAAATCGTGGTCGATGTAGTAATCTTTGTTGTTCAAATCCGTTTGCAGCACGGGGTAATTGATCTTAGTGTCCGCAATTTTGATCCAGCCCACCATATCGTTATTCATGGCATGAAGATCCTTGTATTCCGGCAGGATCTCCAAAACCACCGGCTGGGTAGGCTCGGTTTCGGGGGAAGAACTGTCGGGATCGGTTTGGGCAGGGTCGGTGGGGTAGGTGGCGGTGGCGTTTTGCGCCTGGATGCTGGCAACGATATCTGCCAGATTCCGATAATCCTCCTGCTGCTGTTGGGACTCAACATAATAGTTGATCAGATACACAGCGCTGAAAACAAATATCCCAGAAAAAAGAAGCATCAGCACAATGTATAAGATCCTGCCGTTTTTCTTTTTCTCTTTGGGGTTTTCAGAGGGATTTTCCATCGTGATTCCGCTCCTTTCTACAAGAATTCTTTCGTTCATCATATCGTATCCCCGGCAAAATGTAAAGGTTTTCTTTTTTCGGGAACGGTTGCAAAGGGAGGACAATAGTGGTAAGATAAACTATATTTCCATCCAAATGAAAAAAGGAGCGCGAAACTATGATTTCCAGAGAGCTTTGCCAGCGTGTCCTGCACAAAGCGGTATCCACCGGCGCGGACTATGCTGAGCTTTTTGCGGAGAATACCGAT
>JAZNLP010000008.1:0-2218 GCA_045579165.1 Faecousia sp. | reverse complement strand
GGAAGCGCCATTTGAAACAGAAGCTTACCGATGGGCATAACGCCCATTTTATTTTCCCCGGAGTTTGGGGATGGGTTGAGCTTTGGCATAAGGAGTCCTCTCTGATTTCGTATAATTAAGACACATTATACTATAGTTTTTCGGGATAAGCAATATGCTGGATAAAAACGCCGGCAAGGGAAAGAAAAGGGTGTTTTTGCAACTTTTATATCGATATAAATGTACTTTTTGCCAGAAAACAGACAAAATACTCACAAATGTGTGGACAAACGGAAAAGTGTGCGTTATGATAGAAACGATAAGATATACCGTTTTTGAATCTTGGCAAGAGGTGATGAAGTATGGCTTTCCCCATTTTTGGCGGAGTTCATCCAAAAGATAATAAGTGGTACGCAAAAGACCTGGCAACTCAGGAATTCCCCGAGCCGGATCTCATCGTCATCCCCATGAGCCAGCACATCGGCGCTCCCTGCAAGCCCCTGGTAAAAAAGGGCGACCGGGTGTTGGCAGGTCAGAAGATCGGCGATAACGACGGTCTGTGTGTCCCGATCCATGCTTCCGTTTCCGGCAAGGTCAAGGCTGTGGAGATGCGTCCTCATGTCAGCGGAACCACTGCCATGAGCGTGGTCATTGAAAACGACCATCTGCAGGAGCTGAGTCCCGACATCCAGCCCAGAAGCGCGGAAGAAGTGGAGACGCTGACCCCCCAGGAACTGTTGGGCATTATCCGGGAAGCCGGTATTGTGGGCATGGGCGGCGCTGCCTTTCCTACCCATGTGAAGCTAAGCTCCGGGATCGGCAAGGTGGATACTGTGATCGTCAATCTGGCAGAATGCGAGCCATACATCACCGCCGATGACCGGCTGTGCCGGGAAATGCCGCAAGAAGTGCTCAGCGGCATCCGGATCGTACGAAAGATCCTGGGTCTGGATGTGGCCTATATCGGCATGGAAAGCAACAAGCCGGAAGCGGCAAAGGCGCTGAAAAAGGCCATTGGCATCAGCAAGGATATCCAACTGGTGCTGCTGCAAACCAAGTATCCCCAGGGCGCGGAAAAGCAGCTGATCCAGGCGATCACCGGCCGTGAGGTTCCCTCCGGCGGTCTGCCTGCGGCGGTGGGCTGCGTGGTGATCAACGGCGCTACCTGTAAAGCCATCCACGATGCGGTGTATCTGGGCATGCCCCTGATCCGCCGGATCGTCACCGTCACCGGTGATATCGTCATGGAGCCTAAGAATCTGCTGGTACCCATCGGCACCAGCTATAACGAGCTGCTGGAAGCGGTCGGTCACAGCGAAAATCCCTATAAGGTGCTTTCCGGCGGCCCTATGATGGGCGCGACCCAGTATGACCTGTCGGCTACCACCACAAAGGGCACTAACGGCGTGACCATTTTGGGTCACCGAAACCGCTACACGGTGGAGGCTGCCCGGTGTATCCGCTGCGGCAAGTGTATCGACGCCTGCCCCATGCACCTGATGCCGGTGCTGATGTATAAGGCGCTGTATTCCGGCAGTCTGGAAGAAATGCAGTCGGTGAATCTCATGGACTGCATCGAATGCGGCTGCTGCGCCTACACCTGTCCTGCCAGCATCCCTCTGGTGCTTAGCTTCCGAAGCGGCAAGCATATCCTTCGTGACGCCGCAGCGGCAGCGAAAACAAAAGTCTGAGAGGAGGAGCGTTTGTTATGGCACATATGAAGTATTACTATGAGCTGACCATCGCCTGCTCTCCTCATGTTCATTCTCCTGTGACTACCCAGACCATCATGCGGGATGTGCTGATCGCTCTGACTCCCGCACTGGCAGGCGGCGTCTACTTTTTCGGTTTGCGGGCGCTGATGGTCACCTTGGTCTCCGCGGCAGCTTGCGTGTTCTTTGAGTGGCTGTGGTGCGCGCTCATGAAGCAGCACTGCAAGGTCTACGACCTGTCCGCGGTGGTCACCGGTGTACTGCTGGCATTTGTCTGTCCCCCAACGATTCCATACTGGATGATCGTTTTAGGCGATCTGTTTGCCATCATTCTGGTGAAGATGCTCTTTGGCGGCATTGGAAGAAATATCGTCAATCCCGCCCTGGCAGGCAGAGCTTTTCTGTTCAGCTGGCCGGTGGCTATGTCCACCTGGGTACAGGTAGGCTGGGAAAACGCCCCCGGGATCTTTTCTACCGCAGATGCGGTGACGGCGGCTACCCCCCTTGCCAATATGCATCAGGGCCTG
>JAZNLP010000007.1:0-7591 GCA_045579165.1 Faecousia sp. | reverse complement strand
TATCTGTTTTTTGGCGCTCTGACCACGGTTATCAGCATTGGTGTGTTTTGGCTGTTCACCGAGGCGATCCCTGTGGGAGAACTGATCGCCAATGCGATCTCCTGGTTTGCGGCGGTACTGTTTGCCTTTATCACCAATCGGACATGGGTGTTTTCTTCGTCGCCCCGGGAAAGCTTTGGAAAGCAGATGCTGTCCTTTTACGGGGGGCGTGTTGCGACGCTCCTGGTGGAGGAGGGGATCCTGGCGGTATTTGTGACCTGGCTGAGGTTCGATTCTATGCTTATCAAGGTCATCGGTCAAGTGATCGTCCTAGTGCTCAACTATCTTGTGAGCAAATGGATTGTTTTCAGAAAGAAATAGAAGAATAATGCACCCCGGTTCGTAAGCGAACCGGGGTGCATTTCATGCAGGTTAAGCTGGGAGATGCGCTTTTTCCCGGGACTGGCAGGTAAACAGGATCACCTGTTTGTGCTGGGCTGCTTCCTTCAGAATTTCCAGAGCGGAACGAAGGCGCTGATCGTCAAAGCGAACCAATGCATCATCCAGCACTAAAGGAGCCAGAGGTGTCAGTTCCTCGGCAACTGCCAGACGAAGGGCAAGATACAGCTGGTCGATGGTGCCATCGCTGCGCCATTGAGCAGAGCGAAGAATATCTTCATCCTGGGCGCCGGCATTGAGGGTCATATCCGCACCCAAAGTGAGCCGCTGATAACGCCCGCCGGTGAGCTTGCCAAACAGCTCCTGGGTGCGCTTGGAGATCCGGGGAGCGAACCGGCGCTGCAGCTCACTGCTGGCTGCGTCAAGTGCCCGCTGGGCAAGCTCCAGAGCCTGATAGGTGTTCTCCAGCCGTTCAATGCGCTGCTTTACCGAGGAAAGTTCCTTGGAAAGATCCGATTCCGTACCCATTGCCTGGGTCTGACCCTGAAGCTGTCCCAGTCTGTGCTGGTTTTGCTGCTTCTCATCAAGTACCCGCGCCAGCAGCGCTTCGGTTTCTGCAAGGGTACTGTTGAGGGTGTCCGGAGCTTGGGGAGGCGCAACGGTTTTTACCATAGCCTGCAGCGCGGCCGCGTGATTTTCTGCCTGGTTTAGCTCTGCTTGGACGTTTTCCAATGCATCCCATGCGGAAATTTCAGCATTCCACTGTGCTATGGATGCGCCAAGGGTGTTGTCAGCAATCAACGCGGTGATCTCCTGCTGCAATGCCCGGGATTGTTCTTCCTGGGCGTTTAGGGCAGCGTAATAGCGGTCAAGTTCCTGCTGATATGCATACTGCTGCACAGCAAAGGCTTCCGCATCCGCGATCCAACGATCCGGGCTGAGATTGGGGTGGCGCAGATAAAGGACATCCATTTCCCGGCGGAAATGCTTCATGTAAAGATAGCCGGTGACGAGGCAGGCGCATCCAGCAGCAATCAGGATTCCGCCGCCCAGAATCAACAGCCAGGGGGCGAGGGAGGGCAGAAGGAAGTTTGCAGCAGCAAGTCCCGCAAAAATGACTGCGGATACCGCCATCCAGATCCAAATATGGGCTTGATGTTTCTTGCGACCGGCTTCCAGCTGAGACTGCGCTTGCAGGTCCTGACGGGCTGCAGCTGCCGCATCCGGCAGGCCAGCATAATGAGTGGGGATCTGGGGCTCTGCAGGCTTTGTGGGTGTCTGCTGGGCTTGCAGCGCCATCCATCTGTCTTGAAGGGATTGTGCGGCGCGAAGTTTGGATGCGAGGGCTTCTTTTGAGGGAAGATTTTTGCAGGTAGCTTTTTGTTCCTGTAGCTTTTGCACGATCTGATCCCGCTGGGAAAGCGCTTGCTCCACCCGTAGTTGATCGCTGTGAGCTTCCTGATACAAAAGTGCTTGCTTGTGATTTTCCAGCTGAGAAGCCATGTCCTCCAGCTGAGCCTGCCGCTGTGTGAGCCTCTCAGTTTGGGAGTTCAGCGACTGAAGCTCAGTGAGCTTGTGCTGCAGTTCGTCCCGCTGGGTTTCCGCCTGGGGCAGCAGACCGCTGCGGTTATAGCGGCATTTGTTTTTCAGATCCTTCAGCTTTTGGGCAAGCTTGTCGCCAGAGCCGCTCTCGTCGCCGGTGGTTACCAGACTGTTCAGTCTGCGGCGCAGGGAATCATCCTGGGTTACCGGCAGATCGGAAAGCCGCAAAAAGCCCGCCCGCATAAAAACGCTCCGTTCCACACCCAGAAGCATCTGACCGCAGTTGGCGCCGGTCAGCTCCGGGATGTCAACGCCGGTTTGCGTTTCATAGGCCCGGAAATCACCCAGGATCAGTCTGCCACGGGTGGAGCGCTCAATGGTAATGTCTTTTCCGTTCCAGTTCAGTTCCATTCTTCCGGACATGGGAGCGCCGGACCAGGGGGCAAATCGTTCTTTATCCGCCAAAGCGGTTTTGGTGGAGCGACTGCCGGTGTCGATGCCATAGAGCATCGCAACCAGGAAGGCGCACCAGGTGCTTTTGCCCCACTCATTGGGGGCTTCCACAATGTTCAGACCCGGCTCGAAAGTCAGGGTCTCGTGCTCCAGCTTGCCAAAGGTGGCGGTCATAGAGTAGATTCTCAAGGCAACGTCACCTCCTGTCCGTCCAGAATCTGCCGGGAAATTCGGGCAGCCAGCTTAATTCTGCTTTGCAGAGTTTGACTGTCTGTATCCATGCCGTCCCGGAGAATGCGGAAAAACATACCCTCCAGGGTATCGTCTCCAGCGCCTTCCCACAAGTCTATTTCCGGCAGTGTCTGATCCCGCAATTCCAGATTGGGAACATGGGGAAATTGCGCTTTGATTGCAGCCAGATCCAGCTTGGGACTGTAGCCTGTTAAGGTGATGCGGTAAAAATCCTGGGTCTGTGCCGCGGGCAGCATTGTCGCAACAGCTTCTGCTGCACACTCTCCTGTATCGGTCTTCTCGTCAAAGAATCGGGGAGTGTTCAGAGGGATCATCTGCGCCTGCACGGAATCCTCCAAAGTGACGAGCAAAACGCCTTTAACACCTGTCTCGCCAAAATCCTTTCCCATAGGACAGCCCGGCCAGGCACAAAGGGTATCACCGGCACAGATCTGCCCATCCTTGTGGATATGACCCAATGCCAAGTACTGCAGACCGGATTCCTTAAGCTGCCGGGAACTGATGGGGCAGTAAGGGGAGCTTGCCTGGGTGGGATCGCCGTGGAGAATGCCGATATGTAGACGGGAATCCCCGTCGGCGTGAAAATCCTTCAAAAGGGCAGGGCAGTCCATGCTTTCGTAGCCTGCGCCGTAAACGGTGCAGTCAAGCTGGGGCAGGGGAACGGACTCCATGGCGGCGTGGGTAAAGATGTGCACATTTTTCGGCCAGCTTTCCGCCAGATAAGCGCAGTTTCCGGCACAGTAATCGTGGTTGCCCGGCGCGATAAACACCGGTACTTTCGCATCTTCCAGCGCCCGGTACACTGCCAAATAGCTTTCCTTGGTGTATGCTCCGTCAAACAAGTCACCGGACAAAAGCAGCAGATCACAGCCTTGCTCCCGGCACAGGTGTGAGACAGCTTCCGGGATCTTCAGCAGCTCTTGCCGCAGAAAGGCGGACTGCTCCGGCGTTTTTCCCAACATAGGAGCATCCAGATGCCAATCAGCGCTGTGCAGCAGTTTCATCGTAAAGATCCACCCTTTCTGCCTTTTTGCAAAGGCCGGTTTCTGTGTCTATCGTAAAGAGAACAGCTTCCATTTTGGTTGGGCCATCTGCCCAGCGATAGCGGTCCGGCAGATCTCCCCGGAATTTGGCAATGGAAAGGTCAGGGCGAATGCCCAATACAGAATGCACAGGACCGGTCATGCCCAGATCTGTTACATAGCCTGTTCCTTTGGGCAGGATCTGAACATCCGCGGTGGGAACATGGGTGTGTGTACCCCAGACGGCGCTGACCCGGCCATCCAGCATATAGCCCATAGCCAGTTTTTCCGAAGTAGCTTCCGCATGGATCTCCACCAGGGTGATCTTCGTGCCGGTCTCCTTCAGAATGCTGTCGATCATCAAAAAGGGGTTGTTCGGGCCGTAGTCCATGCCGCAGCGGCCGATCAGGTCGATCACAGCAACAGGTCCTGCCTTTGTATCCAGAACCGTATAGCCCCGACCGGGCACCTGCGGCGCATAGTTGGCAGGGCGAATCACCCGGGGGCAGTCCTCCAGATAGGAAACCAGCTCCCGCTTGCTCCAGGTGTGGTTGCCCATGGTGATCACATCCGCGCCGGCGTCAAAAATATCCTCTGCCTGGTCTGGGGTCATGCCTACCACACTGGCGTTTTCGCCGTTGACAACCACAAAGTCAGCGGAAGATTCCCGCTTCAGATACCGAAGACTTCTGCGGATGCGCTCCATACCGGGTCCGCCTACCACATCGCCTACAGCCAGTACTCTAAAATCCATATATGCCAGCTCCTTTGCTGTCAAAAGTGTAAAACACGCGAAATGAAAAATAGTGGAGTCACATGTTCGTGACTCCACTATTATATCTAAAAAAGTTGAAATTAGCAAACAATTTCTGCTGTTAGCGCTGATATTCGAACTCAATATCGTAAATATCCACAGTATCTCCGTCCGCAATGCCCATTTCTTCCAGTCGGGCAAACAAACCGCACTTACGCAGCTGCAGGTCGAAATAGTTTCTGGACTCGTAATCGTCGAAATTGATGTTCTGGATCAGACGTTCCAGCCAAAGCCCTGTTACCACCCAGGTGCTGCCAAGATGCTCAATAGTAAGCTCGTTAGGATCACCGGCCTGGGGCAGTGGAGCCACATATTCCGGCTCATAAATGGTCACTGGGGGCAGTGTGCGAAGGCGCTCGGCAACGATCCGCATCAGCTGCTTGGTGCCTTGGGTAGTGCCGGCGCTGATCTCATAAAGGGAACATCCGGCGGCTTCCACATGCTCACGCAGCCGCTGCAGGTTGTCCGATTCCGGGGGTAGCAGATCGGTTTTGTTTGCCGCAACGATCATGGGACGGTTGCTCAGATCCACGCTGTAGTTTTGAAGTTCGGCGCAGATGGCATCGAAATCCTCCACAGGATCCCGACCTTCACTGCCGGAAACATCGATCACATGGACTAAAAGCCGGCAGCGGTCGATATGCCGCAGGAAATCATGACCCAGACCCGCGCCTTCCGCCGCGCCTTCGATAATGCCGGGGATGTCCGCCATGACGAAGGATACGCCTTCTTCCACATAGATCACGCCCAGATTGGGAAAGAGGGTAGTGAAGTGGTAGTTGGCGATCTTGGGACGGGCGTTGGAAGTAACGGAAAGCAGGGTGGACTTACCCACATTGGGGAATCCCACAAGACCTACGTCAGCCAGCAGCTTCAGCTCCAGAATAATGTCCCGTTCCTGACCCTTCAGACCGGCTTTCGCAAACCTGGGGACTTGACGGGTAGCGGTGGCATAGTGGGCGTTGCCCCAGCCGCCACGGCCACCCTTGGCGATGACGAAGTCCTCGCCGGTGGACATATCCACAATGATCTGGTTGGTTTCCGCATCCCGGACAACCGTACCCCGGGGCACTTGAATAATCAGCGGTTCGCCCCGCTTGCCGGCCATTTTTCTGCCCAGACCGTTTACACCGGCCTGCGCTGCATATTTGCGCTTATAGCGAAAATCCAACAGGGTAGTCATGTTGTCGTTGACCCGCAGAATCACGCTGCCGCCATGTCCACCGTCACCGCCGTCCGGACCGCCGGCAGCTACGTATTTTTCCCGGTGGAATGCCACAGCGCCGTCGCCGCCACGACCGCCGCAGACGGTGATTCGAACTTTATCTACAAACATAAAAATCCTCCTTTACGAGGTCTTCCTTAAAAATCCGCTTAAGAAAAGGGCTGTCGCAATAGAAGTTTGCAACAGCCCTTCGGTTTTAATACGCGATTACTGCTCGGCGTACACGGAGCACTGCCGGCGGTCCTTGCCCTTACGCTCGAACTTGACAGTACCGTCAACCAGAGCGAACAGAGTATCATCCTTGCCGATGCCCACATTGACGCCGGGATGGATGTGAGTGCCTCTCTGGCGAACCAGAATGTTGCCGGCCAGAACGAACTGACCGTCAGCGCGCTTCACGCCCAGGCGCTTGGCCTCGGAGTCACGGCCGTTCTTGGTGGAACCGCCGCCCTTGTGGTGCGCGAAAAACTGAATACCAATCTTCAGCATGGTGTTACACCTCCAAAACTTCGATATAATCTGGATAATCATCCCGCAGACTGCAAAGGGTGAGCATCATACCGGCGAGAACCGCCTGGATAGATTCCTCTTCGTCGCAGGAAGCGGGGAGGGTCAACGTGACGCGGGCGTCATCTTCTTTGACCCGAACTTTTGCCTTGGCACCGCACACATCATTGATGGTAGCTTCTGCCATGGTCACAACAGCAGAGATGGCGGCGCATACGATATCTGTGCCGTTTTCACTGTAGCCGCTGTGTCCCGAGATACTAAAACCGGTGATCCGGTCCTCCTCGGTAAAAAACTCGCATCTAGTCATAATTACAGAGCGATCTTGGTGATTTCCACCTTGGTGTAGGGCTGACGGTGACCCATCTTCTTCTTCTCGTTCTTCTTGGGCTTGTACTTGAAGACCACCAGCTTCTTGCCCTTGCCGTTCTTCACGACCTTGGCCTCAACAGCGGCACCCTCCACAACGGGAGCGCCGATCTTGGTGTTTTCGCCATCCAGCACAGCCAGAACCTGATCGAACTTGACGACCTCGTCTGCCTCAGCGTTCAGCTTTTCGATGTAGAGCACATCGCCCTCAGCGACGGTGTACTGCTTACCACCGGTAACGATAACTGCTTTCATTTCCTTTTCACCTACTTTATTGTGTAGTCTCGCTCTTAAGGCGTGGGCAAGGCGCACCAACTTAAGCCTCTTCAATGCGGCTGCTCTATTTTAGCATTGCAGTATGAAATTGTCAAGGAGTTTTTTGAACTTTTTCCTGCTCTTTTCTCGAAAAATTGCAAAACTTCAGGAAGATATTTTGGAAAACAGGGGAGCGGAATGAAAAATGCGGATTGGCAAGGTGCTTTGCAGATATTTTGTTTTTTCGGGAAAAAGGACTTGACAAGAGTATTGACTTACGCTATAATGCATTTTGCGCCTGGACGATTAGCTCAGCTGGCTAGAGCATCCGCTTGACGTGCGGAAGGTCATAGGTTCGAGTCCTATATCGTCCACCAAAATAAAAAGTCCACCCTGTAGGGTGGGCTTTTTGTTTTATATGGCATTAGAAATAGGACTCGAACCCACCCAAATGGAAGTGTCCGGTGGACACTTCCTGCCACCAGTTCAAAAACTGGTGCCTTCATATATTTTTGCCATAGGGCAAAAATGCAAATCGAGTCCTAAATCGTCCACCAAAGAAAAAGTCATCCCAACCGGGATGGCTTTTTTCTTTTCATACGGCAAAATTACTTGTATAATATAGTTGATTTATTGTAACAAAACAGTCTTTTGTGCGTCTTATGTGTGAGGAGGTGAGAAAGTGACGGATTTCCAAGAGGTATACGACCTGTATTTTCGAGATGTTTACCGATACGCCCTGTCGCTGTGCCGGAATGAATTGGTGGCAGAGGA
>JAZNLP010000006.1:0-7479 GCA_045579165.1 Faecousia sp. | reverse complement strand
GTGATTCAAAAAGCCGAAAAAGACCGTTTCTTCTCCGTCCCGATGCAGGGATATGGGACTGCCGTAACGGCGCAGGAGCTTTTCCACCAATGCGCGCATATCACACCCCCACAAAGGAGAATCGATCCGCAACATAGGGTGTCATCAGCAGCTCTGCCTGGTAACGCAGACAGCTGTCCGCCGCGCCGCTGTTGCTGCGGCGCAGGGTCAGATCGCTGACGCTCAGCTGCTCCAGCTGCGCGCCCTCCTCCACCTGGGACAGCGCCGCCACCGCATAGAGACTGGCCGCAGCGATAAAATCCGCCCGGCAGTCCTCCGGGGTGATCCCCGGACGGAGCTTAGCCGTTAAGGACACCTCCGCTGCCCGGCACAGGGTCTGCAGCAGCGTCTGATCCTGGCTGTCCATATCCCGGATCAGCACCCGGGCATGGGCATAGATCTGTTCCGTCAGGGTCATACGTTCAGCACCGCCGCAGCACCGTCGCAGATCTTGCCGAAGCCGGAGATGGAGGTGATGGCAGCCCGCTCCAGCTGACGGTCAATGAGCTTGTCGTACTCCACCAGCACATCGCCGGCGCGGACCAGCTCCAGAGCATAGCGGTTGTCCAGACCGATGATCACGTCATCAGCAACAGCGGAGGTTCTGTGCAGCTGCGCGCCCAGAGGGGTGGTGAGCTTGCCGGTGCCCTGGAAGTTCAGACCGGTCATGGGATTCTGCAGCTCGGGGATCTTCAGCAGCTTGGTCATGGTGCCGGTGGAGCAGAGGATGGTGTTCATGGTGTAAGGATCGAACTGACCCCAGAACTCCACCAGCTGATCGTAGCCCAGAGAGCCGGCGGTGCCGGAGATGGGATTGCTGCCTACGCTGTACTGAACGGCAGCATTGTCGTTGCCGTCGCCGCTGATGATGACACCCACCGCATCCTGCAGCTGCTGCTTCTGGATGTGGGCGCCGATCTGGCGGAGCATCACGGAGAACAGATCCAGCTTCTGGAAGCGGATTGCTTCATAAGAAGCCACCAACATTCTGCCCCGCTTCGTCAGGCTCACCAGATTTTCCTTGGTCTTCACCTGGGTCTCGGGAATGGCAGCGCCCTCTTCCACATTCTGCAGCGCCTTATCCTCGTCGGTGGGATTGGAGTAGATGGAGCGGTAGTCCATGGAATCGATGACGGTGGTGGTCGCCACGATGGCAGGCAGGATGTCGTTCTCCTCCATGCCCTGGCGGACAGTGCGGGCGATGTACTCGGGGAACAGCACTGCGCTGTCCATGGTGCGGAAGAACTTCTCCACAGTGGAAGAGCCTGCGCCCTTGGCCCGGATGCCAAAGCGCTTCAGCTGCCGCTGAAATGCGTCCGTGCCCTCCAGGGCAGTGCCGCGATAGTTTTCGCTGGGATCAAGGGATTCCAGCACCTGGGTAAAGCTCATGCCTTCCTGGCGATACATACCCTTTTCCAATTTCAGATTGTCAAAACCCATTTTTGTTTTCCTCCTAAATGATAAAATATCGTTTCCGGTGACCCGGGAAACTTAGATTAAATAGCTGCTTTCCACAGCCTGAACGCCCGTATCCCCGCCGGACAGCTGGGTCTGCATGGGCATACAGGCAGCATAGCGGCTCTGCAGCGCCTTTCGCAGCTGCAACAGATCCTCATGGGCAGCCTTTTCCATCACAGAGCGCAGAACCGGCTCTTCCGCGCCCAGCTCCAGCACCAGGCACAGCCGCACCACATCCGTTTCCAGCTCCTTGCGGTACTGGCGACCCAGCTGGGCATCCTTGTAAAGCGTCCGGTACTCCTGCTGTGCGCCAAAACTGTCCGCCAGCTCTTTGAGGGTCTTTTTGCCGCCGCCCATGCCCTTGAGCACCCCGGCAGCAGGCTGTGCAGGCACAGCCACGAAAGAAAATTCGTAGGCATCCAGCGGCTCTTTCAAAATGGCGCAGCACAAAAGTCCGTCATAATGCTCTCCCTTCTGATGGCCGCAGGTGCCGTAGTCGCTGCCGCACACCGAGCAGACCGATCTGCCCATGGCGCAGCCTACGCTGACTTCCTTCTTGATCCCCGCTTCGATGTCCGCGATCACCTCGCTGGCGTTTCCGCCCCGGCGGATGTAGGCCCATGCCTTGATGTAGCTGACCCCTTCTTCGCAGACCACCTGGGTCTCAAAGATCCGTGCCACCTGGGAATCGGAACTCCACTTGTGGTCGAGAATACCGGTCTTGCCGATGAACAGCTTTGCCAGAGCCGGCAGCGCGGCGGTGTCGAACCGCTCAGAGTCCCGGTCGATCTGATCGTCGCACAGACGCAGGGAGAATACATAAACCTGCTCCTGGGTCAGCTCCGCCTTGGCTTGGGCGTTGATCTTCTCCAGCTGTGCCGCGGTAGGCGTTCCGGCGCGGCCTACCTGAGTTTCCTTGGTTACGTTCATAGTTACCTCCTATAAAATATCTCGTCATTCCGAGCCTGCAAAGCAGGCGTGGGAATCCCGTCGATAAGGAAGTATGTCCAAATAGTTACGGGATTGCCACGGGCGCAAGCGCCCTCGCAATGACGTATTACCCCTTAGCTTCCGCCAAGGCTTTGGCCGCCTGGGCCTTATACAGCTCTGCCTTGGCTTCCTCGGTGATATCCTGCAGGCTGATGTCGTTCCACAAAATGCTCACCTGATCGTCCAGTCCCTCCAGCGCCAGATACATCCGGCAGATCTTCCGCAGCACCGGCTCTACCGTCCGGCGCAACGCCCACAGCTCCGAGGTCAGGATGTCCGCCTGCTGAGTGCTCATCCGCTCTGTGGTGCTCCAGCTAAGACCCAGCAGGAAAGGAGGCAGACCGGTTTTTGCCACCAGCTGCTCCAGGATCTGCCGCACCGGAACTTGGGAATCCAGGATGGGCGCTTCGCCGCCAATGACCTTGATCTGCACATCCCCTACCGCCACGAAGTCCCGCACCGTGCCGTTTTTGTTGTCCTCCATGGCCTTGGACCACTCCTGCGCCACCTGCCGACCCCGTTCCTGCACTGCCGCGGCATCCATCTGGTCATTATCCTTACAAATCACGCTGTAGCGCACATTTCCCGCCCGCTCCCAGTTAGAGCCGATGGCGGTGTAGATCTTCATGAGAATATCCGCCAAAAACGGCATTCCCCGGAACAAGCTGACCCCATAGGGATTGGCTGGTTCGGGATTGTGCGTGGTGAACAGCAGCAGCTGCTGAAAAGGCAGCGGCCGCATGTGACCGTGGCTGTCCGGACCCCACAGCACCACTTCCAGAGGGCTGTCCCCCTCCTGGGCATCCAGACGGCTCACATCCCCCCAGCACACCGCCTGGAGCTTTCCTCCGGATACCACCATTTCTCCTACAGCCCGGCCGTAGGTCAGCAGGCTGTCCACATACCCGGACAGAAAGCTGTCGATGCCCACCTGTCCATGACCGCAGGGGACATTTTTCAAAAACTGCTCCAGTTTCCCTTGGGCAACGGCGCTGCGGCACTGGACAGCAAAGCCGCCGGAGAGCCGAACCAGCTTTCCCACCGCCGCGTCCAGCACCGGAACTGCCTCCCGCAGCTGCCGGTAGATCTGACCCTCCCCGCCACCCAAAGGTACGAAGCTTTTCAGCGCCCCAAAGGGATGGACGCTGCCTGTCCGCAGCTGGCATGCCGCCGCGGTCTGTGTCTGTTCCTTGCGTTTTCGTTTCAAATTGATACGCTCCTTTCATTTTTTCGTTTGTGGGGCAAATACAAATTCACGTCATTCCGAGGCTGCTCCAAAAGCATAGGTATGGCTGCTCCCGGCAGCCATGATGGATTTTGATTCGCTTCGCGGAGCACCACAGCCGTGGGAATCCCGTCGACAAAGGGATATGTCCAAGTAGTTACGGGATTGCCACGGGCGCAAGCGCCCTCGCAATGACGTGGTAGTCAAACCCCATTACCGTTTCCTCTCCACCGCGCAGGCGGCAAAACTGCCGGTGGGCTTTCCCAGAACCGTTGCGGCGAAATAGCGCATATCGTCCATGGCATGGTCGTGCTCTTTTTTGACCCGGTCCTTTGCTTCGCTCCCCAGATCCCACACATACTCATCCATTTCCCGCAGGCAGTCGGTGCAGCCCTCGCAGATCACCAGCTTCCCCTCTTTCAGCAGATCCGAGGTCAGCCGAATGCCGCTGAGTACATCGTTTTCCGCCTTGCGGACAGGATAGCCTTTTCGCCGCAGCACCTCGATGAAGCTGGCAGCAGAGGGGTCCACGATGACAGCCGTTATTTGCCTGTCCCCCGCTAAGTTCTGCAAGGCCGCGGCATACTCTTCGTCGGTCATCTGCCGCATGGCGGTACGGGAACTGAAATAAAACTCCTTCACCCGGTACCACACGCCTCCCTGCAGTCCCCAAAGGCCCATGGAGGTGGGATTGACCGTGCCGTAGTCGCAGGAAACATACCACTTTTCAAACCGGCCTTCCGGAACAGGTCTTATAAACTCCGGGCCGAAGAAATCGTACACCCGACCCTCCGCCTGGGCCCACTGACCCAAAATGAACCGCCGGTAAAATACGCCGCTATACAGCCTTTGATACCGCTCCCGGATGGCGGGGGTCAAAGAGGGATTGTCCTCCATGGTAAAATGCAGCCGCAGACAGTTTTTTTCCTCCGCCTGCTGCACCCAGGTCCTGTAAAACCAGTGGCTGGGCCCGGCAGGATTGCAGTTGAACCACAGCCGGCTTCCTGCCACGGAGCATCGGGCGCAGGCCTGCTCCACAAAGGACCGGGGCATCAGCGCCACCTCGTCCAGCAGCACCCCCGCAAAGGTGATACCCTGAATAAGGCTTGCGGAGCTTTCATCCCTGCCGCCGAAGATGTAAAACTGATTGCGGTGTCCCTTAAAGGTCACCGTCACCAAATTTTCTGTCCGCTTTTCCTTCCACTGAGCGCCCAGAGCCTCCAGCCGGGGCAATATCTCCGAAAGCACATTCCGGCGCAGTGATGCGATGGTCTTGCCGCAGACGCCAAAGCGCATTCCGTCGAAGCCCGTCATGGCCCACAGAAAAAAGGACAATCCCATGGCTAAGGTCTTTCCCGACCGCACTGCGCCGTCGCAGATGATGGCTTCCTTCCCAAAGTCGGGATTTCCCGGCAGCCACCAGGAAAGGACCTTCCGCTGCTTGGCAGAAAATTCCCCATAGCCCATCTTAGCTCTGTCCCCCCTGCATCGCCTTCAAAAAGGATTCCAGATCGTCTCCCCCATCCTGGGCCAGCTGCGCCAGCTGCTCCAACGCCTGAAGCCTGTCCACCAGCTTGATCTCCACCGTGCCTTTGTCGTTTCGTTTCAGTTCGCTCAGCAGGCTTAAGTCCAGTCCGTCCAGCTCCCCAGGCCCTTCCAGAATCAGCTTTACGCAGTCATTGGCTTTGCCGTAGGCCAGCTCCGCCAGCCGCCGAACCACATCCTCCCGGGTAAGCTGTCCGGAACGGATCCGCTTCTTAAGCGCGCTGTTTCCCTTTCCTCGTTCCATGCATCCCCTTCCTTTCAAACCCGGGGGGAAAACAGCAGCCGGTTGCACCCAGAAGTGCAACCGGCAATCAAAATTTATCTTTTGTATCCCGTATTCCGTCCCAATGTGCCCCGCAGCCGCAAGATCGCACTGCGTCGGGACTCCTCCTGCCGGGCCATCTGCGCCAGCCGCCGCCCTACAGGGCTAGTGTCAGCATTGTGCCTGTAGATTTGCGCCCGACTCCGCATCTGCTCTGCCAGCGCCCACAGAACACCGCGGACATCCATGCTTCCCCGCAGCCTTTGGCTGTTCTTTTCAAAACTTTCTCCCCAAAGTCCTGTCAAAAGCTGCCCGTGCAGCCGCTCCTTCCGGGCAATCTCCAGCAGGAGCGCCCGTTCTCTGCCCCGAAACTGCCGCGCCAGCTGTTCCAGTACGGCAGCGCCGACCTGCTCCTGCTCCGCCAGGGTCTGCCAGGACATCTGTTCCCCCTGCCCCCGTACACGCTGCCAGATCTCTCTTTCCAAAGCTTCATCAAAGCCTTCCATCGTCCACCCTCCCTTCCCCATACTGCTCCAGTTTATGCCTGACCGTAAAAAATGTCCCGGCTTTTGGGAAATACCTCTTTCTTTTTTCGTTCATATGTGCTATAATAGTGCCATCAAACCAGAAGCAGGAGGGTCCAAGATGCCCAGAACCACCGACAAAGCCCAGCGTATATTGGATTATGTAAACCAATTCGTGCAGGAAAACGGGTACGCCCCCTCCGTCCGGGAGATCGGCGCTGCCGTGGGGCTGCGCTCCACCGCTTCCGTCAGTTATCATATCCAGGCCCTGCAGGAAAAGGGTCTGCTTCTTTCCCCCGGTGGCAAGGGCCGCAAGCGTTCCATCGCCACCTCTGTCCGCCCGGGGCAGATCCCGGTGGTGGGCGTGGTCACCGCCGGAATCCCCATCCTGGCGGTAGAAAACCAGGAAGGTACTATGTGCTGGGACGGAGATCCCAGCTGCTTTGCCCTGCGTGTCCGGGGCGACAGTATGATGGGTGCCGGCATTCTTGATGGCGATAAGGTAGTTGTCCGTCCGCAGCAAACCGCGGATGACGGTCAGATCGTGGTGGCGCTGCTGGGCGAGGAAGCTACCGTTAAGCGCCTTCGCCGCCGGAACGGGCAGGTCTGGCTCATGCCGGAAAACGATGCTTATCAGCCCATCGACGGCACAAATGCCCAGCTGATCGGCCTTGTGAAGGCCGTGGTGCGGGAATATTGACTGTTCCCCGGCGCATATCTGTGCGCCGGGTTTCCTTTTTTTCGGCAGAATTTTTACTTCTCAGAGAAAATTGATAAAATTACCATATTTTTTGCAAAAATGTTTGATTTTTGATTTTCACCGTGCTATACTATATGGGCATTATTAGAAAATCTTAAAAAAATGAGAAATAGGCACTAAATCTGCGCCTAAAATGAAGAAAGGGGTTATTCCAATGCACAAGTATGTTTACCTGTTCACCGAGGGCAACGGCTCTATGCGGGAGCTGCTGGGCGGCAAGGGCGCGAACCTGGCCGAAATGACCAACATCGGTCTGCCTGTCCCTCAGGGCTTTACCGTCTCCACCGAAGCCTGCACCAAGTATTACGAAGATGGTCGTATGATCAACGCCGACATCCAGGCTCAGATCATGGACCATGTTGCAAAGCTGGAAGACATCACCGGCAAGAAGTTCGGTGACAAGGAGAATCCTCTGCTGGTCTCCGTCCGTTCCGGCGCCCGCGCTTCCATGCCCGGCATGATGGATACCATCCTGAACCTGGGTCTGAACGAGGAAGTGGTTGAAGTTCTGGCTACTAAGTCCGGCAACCCCCGTTGGGCTTACGACTGCTACCGCCGTTTCATCCAGATGTACTCCGACGTGGTTATGGAAGTCGGCAAGAAGTACTTCGAGGTTCTCATCGACGAGATGAAGGAAAAGAAGGGTGTTACTCAGGACGTCGACCTGACCGCTGAA
>JAZNLP010000005.1:0-18788 GCA_045579165.1 Faecousia sp. | reverse complement strand
TGCTTTACAGATAATTTATCAAACAAACAACAAGCCCGGGGGAAACCCCGGGCTTACTTTTATTTATTGTGTCTCCAGCCAGATCAGCAGCACGGCGATATCCGCCGGGCTGACCCCGGAAATGCGCCCTGCCTGTCCGATAGACATGGGGCGGATGGCGCTGAGCTTCTCCTTCGCCTCCAGCCGCAGGCCGGTAATAGCGCTGTAGTCCACATCTGCCGGCAAAAGCCGGGCCTCTTCTTTCTTAAATTCCTCCACCTGCTTCAGCTGCCGCTGCAGATACCCTGCGTATTTTAGCTGGATCTCCACCTCGGCGGTGACGCTCTGGGGCAGTTCCGGGCGGTCCGGATCAAAGGGAGCAATGTCGGCGTAGCTGACTTGGGGACGGCGCACCAGATCTGCAAGACGGGCGGGGCTTTCCACCCTGTGGGTATCCCGGGCAGTGAGCATTTCGTTCAGAGCATCGGATGCGGGAATGCCGCTTCCTTCCAGCCGGGCGATCTCCCGACGCACCGCGTCATACTTTTCTTCCACCGCCGCCAGACGCTCCGGGGGCACAAGTCCCACCTTCGCGCCGATATGGGTCAGCCGCTGGTCGGCGTTGTCCTGCCGGTGGAGCAGCCGATATTCCGAGCGGCTGGTCATGATCCGGTAGGGCTCTTCCGTGCCCTTGGTCACCAGATCGTCGATCAGCGTGCCGATGTAGCTGGTGTCCCGGGTGAGGATCAGCGGGTCTTTCCCTAAAAGCTTCAGCGCCGCATTAATGCCGGCAATCAGTCCTTGTGCGGCAGCTTCCTCGTAGCCGGAAGAGCCGTTAAACTGGCCCGCGCCGTACAGCCCGGAAATGGCCTTGGTCTCCAAGGTGGGCAGCAACGCGGTGGGATCGATGCACTCATATTCAATGGCATAGGCAGGGCGCATCATTTCCGCTTGCTCCAGACCGGGAACGGTACGCATCATCTGCAGCTGCACATCCTCAGGCAGAGAAGAAGAGAAACCTTGGATATACATTTCCTCGGTGTCCAGACCGCAAGGCTCGATAAACAGCTGGTGGCGGTCCTTGTCCGCAAAGCGGACGATCTTGGTCTCGATGCTGGGGCAGTACCGGGGGCCTACCCCGGAAATAGTGCCGTCATACATGGGACTGCGGTGCAGATTCGCCTTGATGATCTCATGGGTCTGCTGGTTGGTGTAGGTCAGATAGCATACTGCCGCATTGTAGGGGGCATGCTCCGTCCGGAAGGAGAAAGGCTCGATCTGCCCGTCTCCCGGCTGCAGCTCCATCTTGGAAAAGTCGATGCTGCGGCGGTTGACCCGGGGCGGCGTGCCGGTCTTGAACCGGCGCAGGGGCAGCCCCAACGCACGCAGGTTGTCCGCAAGGCCGATACTGGGATGCATTCCGTCCGGACCGGAGGGGATCACAGCTTCCCCTGTGATACAGGTGCTGTCCAGATATGTGCCGGTGGCGATAATGACGGCTTTGGCGTCATATTTCGCGCCCAGCTGGGTGATGACGCCGGAAACAGCGCCGTTTTCTGTAAGAATCTCAACGATCTGCGCCTGCTTCAACTCCAGATCCTTCTGGTTTTCCAGGGTCTGCTTCATTACCTGCTGGTATTTGCGCCGGTCTGCCTGCGCCCGAAGGGAATGGACAGCCGGGCCTTTGCCCCGGTTGAGCATCCGGTACTGGATACAGGCCTTATCTGCCGCCAGTCCCATTTCGCCGCCCAGAGCGTCGATCTCCCGAACAAGGTGACCCTTGCCCGTGCCGCCGATGGCGGGGTTGCAGGGCATATTGCCCACCGCGTCCAGATTGATGGTAAAAAGAATGGTGTGCAGTCCCAGCCGGGCGGCGGCCAGCGCCGCTTCCATGCCCGCGTGACCTGCGCCGATGACGGCGATATCACATTGTCCTGTGTGATAGATCATTCTGCTTCCTCCGCGCCCTTTTTCTCTTCCGGGGGCAGGGTGAAGGGCTTGCAGACCACTTCACAGCGGTTGTTGGGCGTGCCCAGAGCGTAGAATTTTTCCTCATAGCCGGTCATGATGCCCTGAATACCGTGTTCGTGGAGATTCCGGGTCAGATTCTTCACTTCCAGACCGCACAGCGCAAACTCCTCCACGGAAAATTCGAAGAGGGGAGCGTTGTCGGTCTTAAAATGAAATTCGCCCCCGGTGCGGACAACCCGGCAGTATTTATTAAGGAAGCCCCGGTGGGTCAGCCGGCGCTTGGCGTTCTTCTTCCGGGGCCAGGGGTCGGGGAAGTTGATAAACAGCCGGTCGATCTCCTGAGCAGCAAAGATCTCCTCGATATTTGCCACATCCATATCAATATAATATACATTGTTAAGCCCCATGTCCCGGGCCTTTTCCATAGCCACCACCATGGCCTCCCGGCAGCGCTCCACAGCGATCAGCAGCACATGGGGGTTCGCCTGCGCGGTCTCGGCGGTGAATTTACCCTTGCCGCAGCCCACTTCCACCCAAAGGGCAGTAGCGTCCGGCTTCAGGCTGCGCCAGTTACCCTTCAGCGCAGCAGGCTCGGCGATCCGCAAAGCGCCGCACCGCTCCATCCGGGGCTCTAAATTTTTCATCTTCCGCATTCTCATATGGTGTTCCTCCATTGGGGGTTCACAAATTGGGGTTTATCTATCCGTCATTGCGAGGAGGCCTTAGGGGCCGACGTGGCAATCCCGTAAGTTTTTTGAGCAGGTTTCGTTGCTTTTTTCCATTAACCACGGGATTCCCACGCCAGCCTGCGGGCTGGCTCGGAATGACGCAATGCTTTTTGTTAGCTCGATAAACTGAAATTTGATTTTCATCTCATTATAGCAGACAGCTAACCATCCGTCAAAACATTTTCATAAATATCCCCCCTCTGGGCTTGCTTCCCGGGGAAAAGTGGGCTATAATGCCATCAAAAAGGAGGGATATGCCATGGCAGACCATCATCACCATCACGAGGAACAGGAACATGACCATGCCTATATGCACGCCCACGGCATCGCCCACAGCCACGGCCATGTCCATGAGAATCAGAAAGCTGTCATCAACCGCCTTGCCAGAGCCATCGGCCATTTGGAAAAGGTCAAGCGGATGGTGGAGCAGGGGCAGGACTGCACCGAGGTGCTGGTGCAGCTGGCGGCGGTCCGCAGCGCCATCGATAATACCGGCAAGGTGATCTTGCAGGATCACATGCGCCACTGTATGGTGGACGCGGTAGCAGCCGGGGATACCGACGCGGTGGAAGACCTCTGCGAAGCAATCAATAAATTTATGAAATAAGGAAGCTGCCCGTTATTGGAAAGGGAATATCCCCCGGACAAGGTACATAGGCTGTACCACTTGAAGGACGGAGGGGACAGATATGAAACGGGCAGGAATTTTGATTGCAGTATGTATCCTTTTGACCCTGCTGCCGATCCCGGCACAGGCGGCACAGCTGCAGGTAGAGGGAAAAAGCGCCTTACTTATGGATATTGCCACCGGCACGGTGCTTTATGAAAGCAATCCCCATGAAAAGCTGGCGCCTGCCAGCGTCACAAAGGTCATGACCATGCTGCTGATCATGGAAGCCATCGATTCCGGTGCCATCGGCTGGGACGATACGGTCACCGCTTCGCAGACCGTCGTCGCCAAGGGCGGCAGCCAGATCTATCTGAAAGTGGGGGAGACCATGTCTGTGACGGATATGGTCAAGTCTATTGCCGTGTCCTCTGCCAATGACTGCGCCTGCGCCATGGCGGAGCATATCGCCGGGTCAGAAGCGGCATTTGTGGAGAAAATGAATGAGCGGGCTGCCCAGCTGGGGATGAACGATACCCATTTCGTCAACTGCACCGGGCTGGATGATGATGACGCGGCGAAGGAGCATTTAACCTCTGCCTATGATATCGCGCTGATGTCCCGGGAGCTGATGGCAAATCACCCGGATATCCAAAAGTTCACTACCATTTGGATGGACACAGTCCGGGGCGGCTCTTTCGGCCTTTCCAATACCAACAAGCTGGTGCGGTTCTATCCCGGTGCGACTGGGCTGAAGACCGGCTTTACCTCCGGGGCAGGCTATTGCCTGTCTGCCACCGCAGAAAGGGACGGTCTGGGACTAATCGCCGTGGTCATGGGTGCGGAGACCTCCCAGATCCGGTTCAATGGCTGCAAGCAGATGCTGGACTACGGTTTTGCCAGCTTCGCTTTGGCAGAGCCGCAGCTGCCGGAGGAGAACCGGGTGGCGGTGAAGCTGGGTGCGGCGGATTCGGTAACGGCAGTGCCGGCGGAGCAGGTAAAGCTCCTGGTGGATAAATCCCAGCGGGGGAGCATCACCACCCAGGTGGTTCTGGAAGAGCAGATCACAGCGCCGGTGAGCAAAGGTCAGAAGCTGGGAACGCTCACTGTTAAGGCAGGGGAGCAGATCCTGCGGCAGGTGAGCATGGTAGCCGGCGAGCCGGTGACCCGGCTGACCTGGGGAGATATTTTCCTGCGGACTCTGGGCAGGATCTGTATGGCAAAACAATAAGCGTAACACCCGGAAGACTGCGGTCTTCCGGGTGCTTGTTATTGCCCGTGTTCGCTATAGACAGACAGCTTTCGGCATAGTGGATGCCGCGCAGGACAAAAAGGTCCGGAATTTCATGGAAAAGACAGGAAAAAACACCCCTTGTCCCGGTGCATTTGCACAAAAACCAAGAGGTCTGACAGGATTATTCGTGCCCTTTCCATAAAAAAATAAAAAGGTTTGACTTTTAATACGACTGATGATACAATCGTTGTAACTAATTGCTTTTTTTGTAAGCAAAAATGTGCGCCGTAGGCGGATAAATGTACGCAACAGTAAAGCGATTACCTGTTTTCTTGGCTTCTTCGGCTTAATTAAGCCGTTTTAGCATAAATTAGTTATCAAAAAAATTGATAATAGGAGGAAAAGTATTATGAAAAAGTTACTGGCCCTGGTGCTGGCAATCGTCATGGTTCTGTCCCTGGCTGCCTGCGCTCCTGGTAACACCAACCCCACTGAGGGCAACAAGCCTGTGGAGTATGTCGATCCTTTCAAGGACATTACTGATTACGATCTGCTGTCTCAGGCAGTGTATGATGAAGTCCTGGGCGACTTCTACACTGCCTATCAGGAAGCTATGGAAGCTACCAACACTTCCGAGCGCTTCGCAAAGATGGCTATCGCCGAAGCTAAGATGCTGGGCGCAGGTATCTTCCTGCCCACCACTTCTCAGGGCGGCAACTACGCCATGACCAAGATCGCTCCCTATAC
Source organism: Faecousia sp. (assembly GCA_045579165.1). GTDB lineage: Bacteria > Bacillota > Clostridia > Oscillospirales > Oscillospiraceae > Faecousia. The sequence continues at coordinate 13,522 of JAZNLP010000005.1, read as the reverse complement.
CAATACCCCCGTTCTGTTCGGCAACGATACTTACCGTTTCCACGATCGTATCGTCACCAAGGAGCCCATCGAGGCCGCTCACATCGCTGAGATGAAGGCCAAGTGGACTGAGACTCTGGGCACCGGCACTTACGAAGCTTTCGTTAAGAGCTACCTGGTTGAGAAAGGCTACACCATCGAAGACACCGCTACCTTCTACTTCGATGCTGACCCCACCTTCTGGGACGTTCTGGAGACCTCTTATGCTGCTGACTCCGAGATCCTGGTTCAGACCTACGACGGCCTGATCGAGTACGACATGGAGAACCAGCCCAAGCCCGCTCTGGCTGAGAGCTACACCGTTTCCGCTGACGGCCTGAAGTACACCTTCAAGATCCGTCAGGGTGTTGTCTGGGTTGACAACCAGAACCGTAAGGTCGCTGACCTGACCGCTGATGACTTCGTCGCCGGTCTGCAGCACATGATGGACGCCAAGGGCGGCCTGGAGTACCTGGTCTGCGCTGGCTGCGCCAACATCGTCAATGCTGACGAGTACGTTGCCGGTACTGTTACCGACTTCGCACAGGTTGGTGTTAAGGCTCTGGACGACTACACTGTCGAGTACACCCTGACCACTCCCACTGCTTACTTCCCCACCATGCTGGGCTACGGCGTCTTCGCTCCCATGAGCCGTTCCTACTACGAGTCCAAGGGCGGCAAGTTCGGCGCTGACTACGACAACACCGCTGAGACCTACCTGTACGGCAAGGGCCCCGACTCCATCGCTTACTGCGGTCCTTACGTCATCACCAGCTTCACTTCCAACAACTCCATCGTTCTGGAAGCCAACCAGTCCTACTGGAACGCTGAGGGCAACAACCTGAAGTCCTTCACCTACATGTATACTGACGGCACCGACCATCAGAAGATGTACGACGACTTCTTCAACGGCGTTGTTGACACCCTGGGCATGACCAACGAGCGCGTTGCTATCGCTAAGGAAAAGGGCACCTTCGACAAGTATGCCTACGTTTCCGAGACCGACGCTACCACTTACTGCGGCTTCTTCAACCTGCGCCGTGCTGCTTTCGCTAACTCTACCGATGCTACCGTTGGCGTATCTCCCAAGAACGACGAAGAGAAGACCCGTACCGGCGCTGCTATGCTGAACCAGCACTTCCGTCTGGCTCTGGCTATGTCCATCGACCGCGGCACCTACAATGCAAAGTCTGTTGGCGAAGACCTGAAGCTGAACTCCCTGGTCAACTCCTACACCCCCGGTACCTATGTCAACCTGGCAGAGGAAGTTACCGTTAAGATCGGTGGCGCTGACAAGACCTACGCTGCCGGCACTCAGTACGGCCAGATCATCCAGGATCAGCTGGATGCTGACGGCGTCAAGCTGACTGTTTGGAACGGCACCTCCAGCGCTGGCTTCGACGGCTGGTACAACAAGGACAACGCTGCTGCTGAGATGGCTAAGGCTGTCGAAGAGCTGAAGGCTGTTGGCATCGAGGTTTCCGCTGAGAAGCCCATCTATCTGGACATCCCCGTCCGTGCTGACTCCGATGTTTCCAAGAACCAGAAGAACGCTATGAAGCAGTCCATCGAAGATGCTACCAACGGCTGCATCAAGGTCAACCTGATCGAGTTCGCAACTCGTGACGATTATCTAGCTGCTACCTATCGTTTCGAAGTCGGTTCCGACGCTAACTTTGACCTGAACGACGGTTCCGGTTGGGGCCCCGACTACGGTGATCCTTCCACCTACCTGGGCACCATGCTGCCTGCTTACGCTGGCTACATGACCAAGTCTCTGGGTATCTTCTAATATAGGATTGTCACCTAATATTTCTTAAAAAAAGGAGGATGGGCGATTCGTCGCCCATCCTCCCGACTGGCTATTATGATATAAGATGATTATGTAGGAAATGCTGCCCTGAGTATTCCTTGTGGCTTGGTTTCATTCTGCCAGGAATGCTAAGGGCAGTGTTCTCTACAGCGGGATATTTTCAAGATATCTGTGTTATCCTAAGAGACAAGACGAAGGAGACTGACTATGACAAAGTATTTAATCAACAGAATCCTGCGGGCGCTGTTGTCTGTCGTCCTTGTAATTGCGGTGATCATGATCATGGTCTATGCTTTTCTGGATCGAGAGGCGGTCTTTTCCAGCGATCCCAACTACCCCAAAAAGCTGCTGAACAATCGGGAAACCTATATGATGCAGCAATGGGAGCGGTTTGGATACGTGGATTATATTCCCTTTGCCGATTATCTGAAAGAAGAGGTCAAGGCAGGGAATATAACGCAGGAAGAGGCGGATGCCGCGGCTAAGATCGGCGCAACACCGGAAAAAGATGAGGAGACCACCCAAAAGTGGGTGAAAATCTTTACCGAAAAGTATGACGGCGTTGACGGCTACAAAGTAATTCGTCTTCCCGGCTATATTCGCATCGGTTCTGTTCAGTATAAGGATGGCGGCCAGCCCTATCTGTATGCCTATCGGGATATTCCTCTCTTCCAGCGACTGGTTAACTATTTCACCGGCCTGATCAAGGTGGACAACATCCACAATGTGGAGAATATCACCGGCGAGCGGGGACTGTCCTTTACCTGGTATGACCCTGCCTACGGCGGAGAAAAGTTCTCTCCTGCCATCATGGGCAACGGTACCAACCATAAGTACCTGCTGTACTTCGATGACAGCTTCCCCTATATCCACCAGAACCTGGTGAAAGTCAGCCTGGGTATGTCTTATTCCGTTAACAACGGCGTGGATGTTTTTGACACCATGACCAATGCCCAGGGCCCCCTGAAGGTAAGTACGGTTACCTATCCTACCGGTGTGGTGGAAGATACTGCTGACGATATGCACACCCTTGTCCACATTCCGGACACGAAAGACTCGGGTGTTCTGAACCAGAAGTACTTTGTTGACGATTACACCGGAACTACCACCGCAAAGTCCGGTATGTCTCAGATGGGCTATTCCTTCGTCATCGGCATTATCTCTGTGATCCTTGCTTATCTGCTGGCAGTGCCGCTGGGTGTTCTGATGGCGCTGAATAAGGATAAGTTCATCGACAAGCTGGGCACTTTCTATATCGTCTTTATTATGGCAGTGCCCTCTCTGGGTTATATCTTCATCTTCCGTGCCATCGGCAGCCTTATGAAGCTACCCACGACCTTTAATATTCAAGATCCCTCCGTACTCATGTATATCCTGCCGATCATCTCCCTGTCGCTGCCCTCCATTGCTAACCTGATGAAGTGGCTGCGCCGGTATATGATCGACCAGATGAACTCTGACTACGTCAAGTTCGCCCGGAGCGGCGGCTTGTCTGAGGGCGAGATCTTCCGCAAGCATATTTTGAAAAATGCGATCATCCCCGTTGTTCACGGCATTCCCGGCAGCGTGCTGGGTGCCTTGACCGGCGCGATCATTACCGAGCGCGTGTACCTGGTGCCCGGTATCGGTAATGTTTTGACCGAAGCTATCAACAAGTACGACAACGGTGTCATCGTCGGCGTTGCGCTGTTCTACGCACTGCTGTCTGTCACCTCCTTCATCCTGGGTGACGTTCTGATGGCTACCATGGATCCCAGAATTTCCTTTACTTCGAAAGCGAGGTGACACACTATGGCAGATAAACTCATCAATCTGGACGAATTTAACCTCTCCGAAGAAGAGCTGTTCGCGCCTGTTCCCCAGGACGAGCGCGCTTCCGAGCGCATTACTGCTCCCAGATACTCTTACTGGCGTAGTGTGTTCCGGGTGTTCTTCCGCAAGAAGATCAATATCGTCGTGCTGGCATTGCTGGCAGTGCTGATCCTGTTCTCTTATGTGTACCCCATTGTCATCGGCTACGATGCGCTGGTGGATCCCTATATCAATCTGATGGACGGCAGCGCAACCCACCTCAGACCCGATGCGGCCATCGAGAAGTTCGGCTTCGACTTAAAGTGGATCTTGGGTACCGGCGGCGCAGGCCAGTCTACCTTTGACGCCATTTGGTACGGTTCCAGCATTTCTATTTCTCTGGCATTTGTCTGTGCTGCGATCAATATGCTCCTTGGCGTTGCCATTGGTGCGGTTTGGGGCTTCAGCCGTAAGTTCGACATCATCATGACGGAAGTTTATAACGTCATTGCCAATGTGCCGTACATTCTGCTGATCTCCGTGATCGTGCTGATCATGTCCGCCTCTTTCTGGTCCATGGTCTTTGCGCTGACCGTAACCGGCTGGATCGGTATTGCCTACTTTATCCGTACGCAGGTCATCATTATCCGTGACCGTGAGTACAACCTGGCATCCCGTTGCCTGGGCACGCCCATTTACCGGATCGCAACCAAGAACATCCTGCCCTTTATGACCTCCGTCATCGTCACCCTGGTGGCAACGGAAGTGCCTTCCTATATCTCTTACGAAGTTTTCCTGAGCTATATCGGCATGGGTCTGAGTGACATGTCTCTTGGTAAACTCATCGAGGCTGCAAAGAGCGCAATGGTCACCCCCGGCTGGGAATTTGAGTTCTGGAGCCCCATTGCGGTGGCATCTATCATTGCTGTGGTTCTGTACGTTGTCGGCCAGAATTTGGGCGACGCATCGGATCCCAGAACCCACATGTAAGAGGTGCCGAATATGGAAAATAAGATTTTATTGTCCGTAAAGGACCTGCATGTTAAATTCCGCGTCCGCGGCAGAACCCTTACCGCCATCCGCGGTGTTTCTCTGGATTTTTATGAGAATGAATCCATCGCCATCGTAGGCGAGTCCGGCTCCGGTAAGTCCGTCTTTACCAAGACATTCGCCGGCATGCTGGAGACCAACGGCTATATCAGCGAAGGCTCTCTGATCTTCCATGACGAGGAGCTGGCGGATACCTGTGTCAATCTGAGCAGCACTGCCAATCGCATGATCGATTCTGCCTGGGAGACGCTGAACCGTTACTCTAAGCTGGAAGCCGGTGCCCAGATCTACCGTCAGATCCTGGAGCTGGAAGCTGAAAAGAAGCAGCGCGCTTCTATCAGCGATGCTGAGGATCAGGAAACTGCTGAAAAGATCGCAGATCTGACCTTTATGCGGACAGAGCTGTTCAACCAGCGCCAGACGGTCGATACCAAAAATGAAAAGGATCGCTATAAGCAGATGGGCGCGGAGATCGCCCAGCTGGACAAGCAGATCAAGGAGCTGCAACAGGCAAGAGAAGCAACTATCAAGGCTCATAAGAAGGCTATCCGTCAGGATACCGAGTACCTTAAGAGCTATCAGGAGAGAATGGGCAAGCTGAAGGCTGACTACAGCAAGGCCATCAACTGCACCGTCTCTGCGGATGTCAAGGCTCGCAACCTGCTGATCGCCAAGGAGATCTATCTGTCTGTGGGCAGATACGGCCTGCGTAAGCGTATGCAGTACACCAGCAAGCTGCTGGCTGCCATGAAGAAGGCCATGACTCTGGGCGTTGATCTCAATGATGAGGATCAGCGCAACAGCGTCTTTGACCAGGTGGTTTTCCGGGTCAAGTATCTGGACGAGACTCCGGAGCGTCTCCATGGCACCTGCGTGCTGAACCTGGCTAAGATTCAGTATGCTAAGGACTGGAGCCAGATCCGCGGCGGCAAGATTGCCACCGTTTTCCAGGATCCCATGACCAGCCTGAACCCCATCATCACCATCGGCAAGCAGATCACCTCCGTTATCCTGAAGCACCAGGACTGCACGGAGGTGGAGGCCCGTGCCCGTGCGCTGGAGCTGATGAAGAAGGTCGGTATTCCCAATGCGGAGAACCGGTTTGATGACTATCCCTTCCAGTATTCCGGCGGTATGCGTCAGCGTATCGTTATCGCTATCGCCCTGTCCTGCCAGCCCAAGATCCTGATCTGTGACGAGCCTACCACCGCTCTGGACGTTACCATCCAGGCACAGATCCTGAAGCTGATCAAGGACCTGCAGAAGGAATTCAACTACACCATCGTGTTCATTACCCACGACCTGGGCGTTGTTGCCAATGTGGCTGACCGTGTGGCTGTTATGTATGCCGGTCAGATCGTGGAGATGGGTACCGTGGAAGAAGTGTTCTACGATCCCCGCCATCCCTACACCTGGGCGCTGCTTTCCAGTCTGCCCCAGCTGGCACAGCGGAACACCAAGCTGTTCTCCATTACCGGTACGCCCCCCTCTCTGTATAACAGCATCGTGGGCGATGCCTTTGCTCCCAGAAACCCCTACTGCCTGAAGGTGGATACCCTGAAGGAGCCCCCCATGTTCCAGGTGACCGAGACCCATTATGCCAAGACCTGGCTGCTGGATCCCAGAGCCCCCAAGGTGGAGAAGCCGGAGATCATCCAGGACATCCACGAAAAGCTGGTTGACGCATTCAATATTTAAGGAGGGATCAGTTGTGTCTAAAGAAAAAGAAACCAAGCGCGTTTCTCATCTGCCGGAGCACGGTCCCATGGCGGCAAACGGCAAAGAGATCCTGCTGAGCCTGAAGAATGTGGACATCACCTTTGGCAAGGGCGACAGCGCTGTCAGAGCGGTCAAGAACGCTTCTTTTGATATCTACAAGGGTGAGACTTTCTCCCTGGTAGGCGAGTCCGGCTCCGGTAAGACGACCATTGGCCGTGCGGTGATCCGGGTCAATCCCTGTGCCGCAGGCGAGATCCAGTACAAGGGTGTCCGGATCTCCGGCAAGACCAGCCGCAGTCTGGACCGGGAAGTGATCCGTAACATCCAGATGGTGTTCCAGGATCCTGCCGCATCTCTGAACGAGCGCGCCACCGTCGACTATATCATTTCCGAGGGTCTTTATAACTTCCACCTGTATGAAAACGAAGAGGATCGGATCCGCAAGGTGGAAAAGATCGTGGAGGATGTGGGCCTGCTGCCTGAGCATCTGACCCGTTACCCCCATGAGTTCTCCGGCGGTCAGCGCCAGAGAATCGGTATTGCCCGGGCTATGGTCATGGAGCCGGAGCTGGTCATTGCTGTCGAGCCTATTTCCGCGCTGGACGTTTCCATTCGTGCCCAGGTCCTGAACCTGATGAAGAAATTCCAGAAGGAACGGGATATTACCTACCTGTTCATCGCCCATGACCTGTCTGTTGTCCGGTTTATTTCTGACCGGATCGGCGTTATCTACAAGGGCGATATCGTTGAGATCGCGGATGCTGAGGAGCTGTTTGACTATCCTCTGCACCCCTATACCCGCAGCCTGATCTCCGCCATTCCCATTCCCGACCCGATTCTGGAGAAGAACAAGGTGCTGTTTACCTACGATCCCTCTGTCCACGATTACAGTGAGGATAAGCCTCAGCTGGTGGATATCGGACACGGTCACTTCATCTATGGCAACACCAAGGAGATCGAGCAGTACCGGGCAATTCGGGAAAAGAATGAGCCGCTGAAGTCCATCACCATCCTGGAGCCCGGCCAGCAGGCTGCTCAGCCGGAACAGCCGGAGGAAGATCCCTGGTCCGCAGAGCAGTTCCTGCTTCAGACCCCCGTCCACGATACCGGCAGCAAGTGGTACTCTGTACTTTCTTTCTTGCTGCCCCCTGTGGGTCTGATCCTGGGTCTGATTTTCAGAAAGTTTAAGCACTTCCGTAACTGGAAGGCCTGCAAGAAGGGCGCGTTGACCTGCCTTGGCATTTTGGGTGCCATCGTAGTGCTGTTTGGTCTGCTGCTGCTGACATCTGTTCTGTAATATGATGAAAAAGAATAAACAAGGAGGCAGTCCCCAGGGACTGCCTCAACTTACCCGTATTGAACTGACCAGAAAAAATCTGCCTCTGCGGATCGTTTTGCTGGTTTTGGCTCTGGCGATTGCCGTGGGCGCTTTCATTTACGGCTTGAATGCCATGGTCAGCAGTAATGCCGGCTGGACAGAGATCAAGGTTTCCACCGGTGAACTGAACTGCAGCGGGGATTTCGTGCTGAACTACTATTTGGGCAGCGGCGAGCTTTCCGCCACCGAGGAAAACAGACAGCTGGTGACACTGTATACCGATGCGGCGGTGCATGGGTACCGGCTGTTCAGCAATGAATATGCATCTGCTTCTTTGGGCAATCTCCATTATGTTAATGCCCATCCCAACCAGCAGATCACTGTGGATCCGGTGCTGTATGAGGCTTTTGCCGCCATCCAGGCAGCGGGCAACCGCAGCATTTATTTGGCGCCGGCGTATGCGGAGTATACCCGGCTCTTCCTGTGCGAAAATGAGATCGATGCCAAAAATGCGGATCCTGCCAGAGATCCCGAGACCGTGGACTATATCGCCCGCGTCTGCCGGTTTGGGGCAGATCCGGAGATGATCGATCTGGAGCTTTTGGGCAACAACCAGGTGCGCCTTACGGTTTCCGGGGAATATCAGCAATTCGTCAAGGACAATGACATTGGGGCGTTTCTGGACTTTTCCTGGATGACCAATGCCTTTGTCACCGACTATATCGCGGATATTCTGGTGGAAAACGGTCTTACCCAAGGCTACCTTGCAAGCAAGGACGGATTCACCCGGAATTTGTGTTCCGCGGATACGAAATTCACTTTGAATGTGTTCCACCGGGTGGAAAAGGATATTTATGTTGCCGGAGATGTGCATTATCCCGGCGGTCGCAGCATTGTGCAGCTGCGGGATTTCCCCTTGGATGAGACAGACCGCTGGCATTACTACGCATTTTCTGACGGCAGGATCGCCAGCACCAAGCTGGATCCCTTGACCGGCACGGAAAAAAGCGCAGTCAGCTCTCTCATCGCCTATTCCCGGCAGGAAAGCTGTGTGGATATTTTGCTGGCTTTGGCACCGGTGTATCTGGCGGACAGCCTGGATACCCAGGCGCTGTCGTCCCTGACAGATCAGGGGATCTATTGTGTCTACCCCCAGGACAAGACCGTCTGGTATAATGAACCCGGTCTTGATTTGCGGCTGTGGGAGAATATGAACTACAGCAAAAAAGAGTTTTCGTAAAATAAAATCGGTCGATCCCAAGAGGATCGACCGATTTTTTCTTATTCAACTGCCCAAATCAGACGAAGGATCAGCCGTTTCAGCGGGGGCAACGCGGCAAAATCTGTCTGCAGCGCCTTTATCTGCTGCCGCAGCACCGTCAGCTCCCTGGGGGAGACGGTGTGCTGACTGAACCGGGCTTTTTCCGCGATCTGCAGGCTGTTTTCCGGCAGGGTCTTCTTCAGAAGCCTGCAGTAAAGCCAAATCTCTTTCCAGCGGGCAAGCGCCTTTTTGTTGCTTCTTCCGGTATGCTGCTCTCTGCGGCGGAAGAAAAGACGCAGGGAATACTGTCCATAAAGCAAAATAACAATGCCGGAAACGGCGGCTATGATCTCTAAGCACAGTAGCACAAGGGGATTGTTATCCGCTTCCCGGGGGATATCCGCCTGTTCCCCGGTGGTAGAGGAGGGGACAGTTTGAGAGCTTTCCGTCATATCCTGGGAAGGCGTCGTGCTTTCCGTGGGCGCTGTACTTTGGGTGGGCTGGGTGGTTTCCGTCGGCTCGGTATTCGGAACAGTGGGCCGCGGGTCGCCGCCACCGCCGGGAGTGGCGTCCATGATCTTCCAGCAGCCGCTCCCATAAAATTCCATATATTCCACCCAGGCGTGGGCAAGATCTCCCGTTACCGTGTAAGCAGTAGAGGATGGGCTGACCGATATGGCGTAGCCGGTGACGAACCGGGCAGGAAACCCGGCTGCCCGCAGCAGGACAGTGGCGGCAGAGGCAAAGTGCATACAATAGCCTGTGTCGCTTTCCTTCAAAAACCAGATGGCAAAGTCATCTACCGCTGCCGGCATACGCCCGGTAAGCAGGCTGTATTCGGCACTGTTTTTCACATACTGCATGATCTGCTCCGGTGTTTGCAGGTTGTTTTCCCGGAGGATCTGTTTTGCAGCAAGCTCTGTGGGTATGGGAAGGTGTGTCCAGATGTTCCGTTCTTCCGGAGAGAGGCTTTGGGGGAAATTGGAGCTGTGTTCGACGGGATAATAAACGGAAAAGCCGTAGGTGCCCAGCTTCTCATCCAGAGATGCCCTGCCGTTTTGCAGACTGGCGTAACGGGATGTAGCGTTGCTGTAATAGGGAATATACATGGTATCGTCCCAATCTTCCGGTGTAATGGTCAGATGGCCGCGATCCTTATAGATAGGAAGCGACCAGTAGCCCACAGGCTCTGCAAGGCCGGAATTAGACCAGCTGGTACCGTCGTAGCGATCAAAGGACTGTCCCCGAAGGTAGACCTTCCCACCAAAATTGCTTTTCACCGTCATTACCCGATGGGGCTGCCGCACCTGAGGACCTACATTTTTGAGTTCCAGCACACTGGTGATTGGCGTGCCTACAATGCCAGGATCCTCATTAGGGGTAGACAGCTGAGGCAGCAAGGATTGTGCCCACTGGAACAGGGAGGTGTACCCCTTGAAATCCCGGGGCAGCTGGGTGACCAACAGCCAGGATGCCAGCACCGCCGGGATCAGCACCAGCGCAGTGAGCCGATTGCCCCGGTTGGGATCTTTTTGCCGCACTGACTGGGTTAGAATCGCCGCGGCGCTGCTGCCCAGCAGCAGGATCAGACACCAGACAGCCGGAACCGTGTCCGTCAGCACCATGCACAGATACAACGGGATCAGCGCTATGGGAAGGAAGATAATCAGCGGCTTTTTCCGGCAGATGGCAAAGGACATGGAAAACGCCGGGATCAGCGCAACCACCATCAGTCCCAGGGTGGGGGTGGTTTCTGCCGCGATTTCGGACCAGTTAGGGACAGGCCAGTTGTAGCCGTTATGATATGCCGTGGCGATCCGGAAGATCAGCGATTTTAGGCTGTCAATGTAAATAGGATAGCCTGCCAAAAGGATTATGACAAGTGTCACCAGCAGAATCCGGTGACCGGTGGGCGCTGAAAATAACAGGGCACAGGCGCCGCAAAGCAGGCAGCACAGCAGGATCAAGCCCACCCAGGAGACATCAAGATAAAAGCCGGTAGCAATGCCGCCCACACCGCCGACGGTCAGCGCCATACTCAGCAGCCATGGGGTGATGCAGTTGACCAAGGTGTCACGTTTCATCCGCTTCACCTCCGATCAGATAGTGCCGGCGGATACCGCCGGTATCCGGAAGAGAATCATCCTGGGCGGGAGACTGCGCCAGCAGCAGATCCAAGGCGGAAAACAGATCATCCTCTGTGGCGACTGCCCGGCTAACAGTACCGGAGCCGGTTTGCGTAAGGATCTGAAAGGGGATGCTCTTATCCAGGAGGTACTTGCCCAGCCACAAAAGCCGTCCCAGCTTTCGCTGCAGCTGCTCCGCCGTGCCGGAAAGCACCAAAACCAGAGCCATAGAACCCTTTTGGGGCACCATCGGCTCCCGGATGATGTATTTGTTTGTTTTTGCCGTGAGTTTCCAGTGGATCTGATTCAAATTGTCGCCGGGGCGGTACAGCCGCAGTTCATGGTTTTCTCCAAAACCGCCGCCGGGCTTGGGCCGCCAGATGCTGGAAAGACTGGATTCCAGCCGGGGGATCGCGTTTACTGCCAGGGGGCGGGGACGCACGCAGACAGCTGCCGTCTGGGGATTTCGGCAGGTGCGGTAAAACAGGCCCAAGCAGTCATAGATCCGCACTTTTTCCAGCCGGCATTGCAGCCGGCCGCAGCGATCCGTGGGCAAAGCGCTCCCGGGGAACAGATACCGGGTCTCGTTTGTCAAAGGGTTAAAGATCTGCATCCGGCAGCGAAACTCCGGGAGAAATACCCATGCCCGGATCCGGACCCGGGCAGTCAGCTTTTCCCCAACCAGACAGTCTCCGGGGCAGTCCAGAGTCAGCTTGGCGGAAAGCATAGCCGGCAGGCTGATCCCAAGGGCAAAAAGTGGCAAAAGCAGCACAGCGGACAAAAACAGCCACGCCATCCAGCCTTGATACGCCACCAAAAAGATCACACACCCGGCAAGAACTGCCAGGTACAACAGCCAGCGCCGCAGCATGGCTTTTATTGCAGCCTGGGCGCAGGAACTGCCGCCAGGATGTCCTTCAGAATCTGCGTTGCGTCCATACCGCCGGTCTCCGCCTTGGAAGACAGCAGCAGACGGTGGGGGATGATGTGGGTAAAGACCTCCTGCACATCCCGGGGCGTCACATAGTCCCGCCCCCGGAGCTGGGCAACGGCCTTGGAAACGGACACCACGGAAAGTGTCGCCCGGGGGCTTGCGCCCCGGAGGATGTATTCGTTGTGCCGGGTGGCATCGATCAGAGAGACCACATACTTTGCAACACTGTCCTGGACATATGTGCCGGCAACGGTGTCCTGCAGGGCGATCAGCGCCTGCTGATCCATCAGCGGCGACAGAGCGTGCATGGGGTTACCCTCCTGCCGGCGCAGGATCATGGAAAGCTCATCGTTGACGCCGGGATAACCGAGGCTCAGACGGATAGTAAACCGGTCCATCTGGCTGTCCGGCAGCAGCTGTGTGCCGGCAGCGCCGGTGGGGTTCTGGGTAGCGATGACCACAAAGGGCTGGGGCAGCCGGTGACTGACACCGTCCACCGTCACCTGACCCTCTTCCATGGCTTCCAGCAGCGCAGACTGTGTCCGGGAGGTGGCCCGGTTCAGCTCGTCCGCCAGAAAGAGGTTACACAGCACAGCACCCGGCTGATAAGTCATTTTTCCGGTGGCGGGGTCGAGGATGCTGTAGCCGGTCACATCCGACGGCAGCACATCCGGGGTAAACTGCACCCGGTTATAGCTCAGACCCAGAACCTTGGAGAAAGCCACAGCCATGGTGGTCTTGCCCACGCCGGGGATATCCTCCAGCAAAATGTGGCCTTTGGCCAAAATGGTCGCCAGCACCCACAAAAGCACCTGATCCTTGCCCACGATCACCTTGCGTACCTGGCCGATGATCTTCTGGGCTTGGTCGATGGTCAAACTTTCTTTCATAGAATTTCCTCCTTTTTCGCTGGGGTATTCGCTTAGTCGTTAAAAAACAGCAGAGAAAACCAAGTGACGATATTTTCTCCGTATTGGAACGGTACGCCCAGCGCTTCCAGCGTGGGCAGCAGATTGATGCCGTGACTTTCCACACAGGGGTGCATCCGGCCGGGCATCCGGCAGGGCAGACCGTCTAAGATCGCGCAGCGCTCACACACGGCGCAGGCTTCTGTGGACAGAATGTACGGCTCGATCCCTTGCTGGCGCATCAGATCCCGAACAGTGTTGGTGATGGCTTCGTGCTCCGGACGGGTGGCAAGGGTGCTTTCAATGTCCGCGATGTCTGCCACTTCCGTGATGGTGGAGATCAGCAGGCAGTTTACATAACTTTTGCACCTCTGCTCACATTCCGTTACTTCGCCCCCCCCTGGGGGGCATGCCCAGGACTTGCCGTACATGGGGCATTCGTGCTGGCAGATCCAGCGGATCCGCTGGGAAAATTCCAGCTGCCGGGGGTCGATAAACTGGTATAAGTACAGGGGAAGCTCGTTGAGGGCTTCCTCCAAACGGGCTTTGTCCATCATATCAGCTCCTCCAGGATCCGGTTGCAG
>JAZNLP010000004.1:0-3932 GCA_045579165.1 Faecousia sp. | reverse complement strand
GAGTATGGGCACAGTGTTTCAGGTGCCATGGACATATCTGGGAAAAGACTGGCTGCAAACCCTGAAAAACGCAGGCTTTCACACCGCCGCTATGGCGCTGAAGGCGGATTCTCTTTCCGTGGATGACCCGGTTTTGACCCGGGCGGAAAGATTGGCGGTTGTTTTGGGCGCAGAGGGCGACGGACTTGCGGATGTGACCATCGCCGGGTGCGATTACACGGTGATGATCCCCATGCAGCATGGGGTGGATTCTCTGAATGTGGCAGCCGCCAGCGCGGTGGCCTTCTGGCAGCTGCGAAGCAAATAAAAAAGCCTCCCCTGTGTAAGGGGAGGTGCCCCGAAGGGGCGGAGGGGTTGTCAATCCCCCAGTCTTTTTGCTGCGCAAAAATCCAGCCCCCTTTACACAAGGGGGCCTTTGTATACCACCGGCATGATGATGCCGGTGGTTTTGCTTATTCTTTAATACCCAAGGCAGCTTCTACCTGAGCGGTGTTTTCCTGCAGGTGGGTCTTTACAGCTTCCAGACCGCTGCCCACGATGGCCATGGTGCGGCTGTAGGAGCTTTCCATTTGCAGAAGCTCCGCGTCGCTGACGCCCATAGATCCCCGGACATTCGGGTCGTGGTCAATGGGCAGGATCTGATACTTATCGTTGACCCAGGTGGGCAGGATGTCCGCCTGCTCCAGGATCACCGTGCCGTCAGAATACTTGCTGAAGCACAGGCTGAAGAGCACGCCGTCTTCCGTGTGTCCGGTGTTCAGACGCATTTTGTCCCGCCGCTGGGCGGATACCGCGTTGCCCATGGAATACAGGCAAACGGCAGAATGCTCCGGGTCGGCAGTAGAGGTGAGCAGCTCCACCGGCTGCACCACATGGGGATGGCCGCCGATGATCACATCCGCCCCCAGATCGCACAATCTTTGGGCGATGGACTGCTGCACGGCGTTATTTTTGATCTGGTATTCGTTGCCCCAGTGGGTGTAAAGCACGATCATTTCCGCGCCGTCTGCTTTCATGGCGGCGATGTCCGCCTCTGCCTGGGCGTAGAACAGATCCATCCAGTTATAGTCGAAGGAGGAGACCATAGGCGCATCCGCGGCGCTGACCCACTTGCCGTTGAGGGATTTGTGGGATTGATCGCCGCTGGCGGTCTCATAGGTATAGCAGGCCATGCCGATGCGGATCCCGTTCAGCTCCAAAACCGTATAGTCCTGCTCGTCGGCAGTCTGCTGGGTGCCAAGGTAGGCAAGCTCCCGCTCCAAAATGGCTTCCATTGTCCGGTGCATACCGAAAGAGCTGCAGTCGTAGGTGTGGTTGTTGGCGGTGAGGAACATATCAAAGCCTGCGCCCTTTGCCCCGTCCAGAATGGCATCGGGGGCGTTGAACGAGCCGATGACACCGGAGTAGGGGTAGCCCAGACCGAAGCCGGCAAGGGGCGTCTCCAGATTGATGACGCTGTAGTCGGCGGTGTCGGTGTAGGGCTTCAGATACTGAAACACCGGGTCATAGTTGTGTCCGGTCTCCACCAGAGCGCCCGCGGCATCGTAATAGCCGGCGGTGATGTAGGTCTGTCGCACCGGGCCGTGCATCAGGATATCGCCCATGCTGACCAAGGTGGCAGAGGCGACCTTTTTCACCGGCGGCTCGGTGGGAACGGTGGTGGGGGGCAGGGTGGTCTCGGTGGGGAGCGTGGTCTGGGCGGTGCTTTGGGTGGTGGGAGCGGTGGTTTCGGCGGGGGCAAGTATTCCCGAGCTAAGAATCACAACAGCGGCAGCCGCAGCGGCGCACAGCACCACCAAAATGATACACACGATCAAAAGTGCTGTTTGTTTTTTAGGGGTATGTTCGGGCATAGTAAGCGCTCCTGTTTTTTATCTTTAGTCCTGCAGATAACGCACAGAGCCGATCTGCTGTCCACCCTGACGGTAGATCCGGCAGACCCGGCGGCTGAAGCTGCAGGCGATCTCATAGTTGATGGTACTCGCGGCCTCGGCAAGCTGCTCGGCGGTGATGGTCTCGTCTCCGTCCGTGCCGATAAGCACCACTTTGTCCTCCGGGGCGGTATCGGGGATGTCTGTCACATCCACCATCAGCTGATCCATGCAGATCCTGCCAAGGATCGGCGCTTTGCGCCCCCGGATCAGCACATAGAATTTCCCCGAAAGATTTCTGAAATACCCGTCAGCATAGCCAACGGAGACAGTCGCTACCCGGGTGGGGCGGCTGGTGACATAGGTGCCGCCGTAGCTGACCGGGCGGCCCGGCTCTAAAAGCTTTACATGGGTCACCCGGCTGAACCACTGCATTGCCGGGCGCAGGGGCAGAAGGGCGGTGTCCATATACGCGCTGGGGTACATGCCGTACAGCACGATCCCCGCCCGAACCATGTCATAGTGGCCGGAGAAATTCATGATACCGGCAGAATTGTCCATGTGCCGCATAAGGTTCTGCACGCCCCGGCTGCGGAGCATAGCCAAAAATTTTTCAAACAGCGCCGATTGTTTCCGGGCGTTTTCCAGATCCTCGCAGTCAGCGGTGGCGTAGTGACTGAAAATGCCCTCGGCAAAAAGACCCGGCAGCTTGCAGATGGCGGCGCACTCAGCGGCGGCTTCCTCTGTCACCTGAAAGCCGATGCGGCCCATGCCGGTATCCACAGCGATATGGAACGCCGCGGTCTTTCCCTGACGGCAGGCTTCCTCAGACAGAGCCGTGGCATCTTCGTACCGGAAGATGGTGGGGCGGATGTTTTCCTGCACCGCGTAAGGGAAGGCGGCAACGGGGATCTGACCCAGGATCAGAATGGGTTCCTGGATGCCCGCCCGGCGCAGCTCCAGCGCTTCCTGCATGGAAGATACGCCGAAAAAGCTGCACTTGCCCTGCAGCAGCCGGGCAACAGCCACAGCGCCGTGACCGTAGGCATCGGCTTTCACAACAGCCATTACCGGCACGCCGGCTTTTTCTTTAATCGCTTGAAAATTTTCTTCGATGGCATCCAGATCGACGGTAATATAAGTATTGTCGTAATGCACACAATCAACTCCAAATGGAATATTGGCACTATTTTATCACGAAACGGTCAAAAAGTAAACACCGGATACACTTAGCCGCACAGTTGGTGTGGCGGGCGAAGCTTACCCACAAGATACTGTGTAGTGCCAAAAAAATAGGGATAATTTGATGAATATTCTCACCCGAAAAACCGTTGTTACCCGGCAAAGCCTGTGATATAATGACTTAAAATGACGCTTTATGAGAGGAGGTATACCATGACGGAGGCGTTACAGATCGAAAGAAGCGATATCCGCAAGCTGCTGGCATCGGGCAGCGGCGACGGCGCGCTGCTTTACCTGTATCTGAAAAACGGCGGCAGCGAAGCGCAAGCCCAGCAGGCTTTGGGCTTTAGCAGCACGCGGCTTTCCTGCGCGGCGGCGACTCTGCGGCAGCTGGGGCTGTGGCAGGAGGAGCAGAAAAAGCATATCGCCCCCGGGGAGCGCCCGGATTATTCCGAGCAGGATGTGATCCGGGTCATGGATACCGACGCGCAGTTTCGGATGCTCTACGGCGAGGTGCAGCGGGTGTTGGGCCGCAGCCTGAACACCGAGGAGCTGAAAATCCTGCTGGGCTTTGACCGGTACTTAGGTCTGCCGGCGGAGGTGATCTCCGTGCTGGTGACCTACTGCAAGGATCGCGCACGGCAAAAAAGCGGACGCAATCCCTCCCTTCGCACCATCGAAAAAGAGGCATACGCCTGGGCAGAGCAGGGGATCGATACTTTGGAGGAGGCCGCGGCCTTTATCCACAGTCAGAATCAGCGCCGCAGCCGGCTGTACCGGCTGATGAATGTGCTGCAGATCCGGGGCAGAGCCTTAACTGCCGGAGAAGAAAAATACGCCCAGAGCTGGCTGGAAATGGGCTTTGCCGACGAGGTGATC
>JAZNLP010000003.1:0-17111 GCA_045579165.1 Faecousia sp. | reverse complement strand
CTTTATAGTTAGGAACAAACATATGTTGACAGTTCTTACATTCATAATACCCTGTCTCTACCTTAAATTTAAGAGCAATAATGCAAGGAATTATAAATAGTATAACAGACACTATTATCAAAAAGTCTTGAAATCCACATTTAGGGATAAGGAGTGATATTAAAGTCATCAGACAAATAAGTGCTGCCAGGCTGGTTGCGACAATCACATAAGCGGAATGCAGCAGTCGTTTATGATATCTTTCCTCATTTTTTGCCATCTGAAAAATCAGTTCATTTAATTGTTCATCCTTTTGTTCCATATCAATCATCTCCCCACATAATAATTCATTTACATTTATTCCAAGAATATAACAAAGGTCGAGCATAATATCGGAATCGGGCATTGCTTTGCCTGTCTCCCATTTTGATATAGCTCTGTCGGTTATATTCAATTTTTCTGCCAACTGCGCTTGTGTAAGATTTTTCTTTTTTCTGCACTCGGCAATAAACTTTCCTATTTTGATTTGGTCCATAGGCTACCTCCTTTTACTTTAGTTGTATCACCTTTTAAGAAAAATAACACGAACTAATGGTTGAAAGGGGAGAAATCAACCATTAGTAGAGTGAAAATTGAACGTCAAATTCAAGTTTGTCGCACTGATTGTATCACCGATATACCATTTTTTCAATCTCCCAGTATTAACTCTGCCAAGGCACTAAAAAAGTAATCAGGTGGGAACAGGTCCTGGTGTCTCATTGGCACATAAGGGCGATTTTTTCGCAAAGAAAATTTCGCATTTTTCGCAACACGCATAACGCGCAGTGCGTAGGCTCGAGCTTACCGATCCGACCAGAAATGAAAAGCCATCCCGGTTGGGATGGCTTTTTTCGTTAGAGGTGATGCAAAAAATGTTTTTGCAGATGCTTAATGAGAGCTTCGGCGACGGTTGAGAGATAGGTGTCCTTCCGAAAAGCCAGGCTCAGTTCCCAGGGGAAAGCCGGCGCAAAGGGGATCAGCCCCATCTGATCTTTGCAGATGGATTCGATAATGGGTCGGGGGAGAACCAGAATGCCTCCCGAAAGCATACTGATCTGGCATAGAAATTCGCTGTTGCTTCCGCTAAAACCGATCCGGGGCGTAACGCCGCTTTCCTTGAACCGATCCATCAGCTGGGTGTGAACGCTGAAATCGGGACTGAAGGTGTTAAACGGGACATTCTCAAAATCTTCTATGGAAACGCTGCTGCGGCCGAACCAGGGGTGCTTCCGGGTGACGCCTGCCACCACCTGATCCTGCAGCAGGGGGATCTCGCTAAGAGAATGATGGGACACCGGGCGCACAAGGATCGCCATGTCCAATGTTCCGTTTTCCACCAGGGCGCTCAATTCGTTTGCGCCGGCCTCCACCAGCTTAAGGGAAACATTTGGGTAGGCATTCTGGAAATTGATCAGCGCTTGGGGCAGATACAAAGTTCCCACCACAGCAGGAAACCCGAAGGTGACGCTGCCGCCCCGGAGGGTTTGTATCTGATGGACTTTTTCCTGCATTTCCTCCAGGGATTCCAAGGTGAGACGGATGTATTCCAGGACGATCTGCCCGGTGTCCGTAGGCAGGGATTCGTGCCCCTTTCGGTAAAAGAAAGTGGTGTTGTACTCAGCTTCTACCTTCCGCAGGGATTTGTAGAGAGCGGGTTGCGAAATGTGCAGATTTTGCGCGGCCTTTGTCAGACTCCTGGTGTGGGCGATCATGTCAATATATTTCATTTCCCGGATATCCATAGCGGTAAACACTCCTTTGCAGTGGCTTTTATCTCATTATACAACAGAAAAATAATAAACTCAAGGTTATAAAAAATGAAAATAACAGATAATTGCGCTACCATTTTGTATGTGTTATACTGAAAATGTCAGAAAAAAGCATTGTTTTTGGGCAAAATGCAAGATTTCGTCTGCAAGGAGGACAAAAAATGGCAAAAGTAATGTCTGTTTCCGATGCTGTAAAAGCGTATATCAAGGACGGGTCGACGATCACCTTCGGTGGATTTATCGGCTCGGCGCATCCGGAAGAGGTTTCGCTGACCATTGAGCAGGAGTTTTTGACCACCGGACATCCGAACAACCTGACGCTACTTTATTGCGCAGGTATGGGCGACGGAAAGGAAAAGGGTCTTAACCATTTAGGTCAGGAGGGCCTGGTGTCCAAGGTAATTGGCGGACATTGGGGCTTGGTTCCCAAGCTGCAGAAGCTGGCTCTGGAAAACAAGGTAGCGGCGTATAATCTGCCCCAGGGTGTCATCAGCCAGCTGTACCGGGATATCGCGGCGGGAAAACCGGGCGTGATCACCCATGTGGGTCTGAAAACCTATGTAGATCCCCGCCTGGAGGGCGGTAAGATCAATGAGAAGGCACGCCAGGCCGGGGATATTGTGGAGCTGATCCATATTAAGGGCCAGGAAAAGCTGTTTTATAATGCTTTCCCCATCGATGTGGCGGTCATTCGCGCTACTTATGCAGATGAGCGGGGCAACTGCACCATGGAGCATGAGGGCGTTACACTGGATGCCCTTTCCATTGCACAGGCTACGAAAAATTCCGGCGGCAAGGTCATCGTGCAGGTGGAGGGGGTTGTTCAGTTCGGTTCTCTGGATACCCGTATGGTAAAGATCCCCGGAATTTTGGTGGATGCCATTGTGGTTTCCAAGCCGGAGAATCATATGCAGACCTTTGAGACCCAGTACAATCCCGCCTACAGCGGCGAAATCAGAGTTCCGGTGGAGAGCCTCAAGCCGCTGCCTATGGATGTGCGGAAGGTGATCACCCGGCGGGCGGCTATGGAGCTGGTACCCAACGCCATTGTGAATCTGGGACTGGGCATGCCGGAATGCATCTCCGCGGTGGCGGCGGAAGAGAACATCAGCGATATGATGATTCTTACTGCGGAAAGCGGTGTCATCGGCGGTGTGCCTGCAGCAGGCTTAAGCTTTGGCGTAACTGCCAATGCCGAATGCGTCATCGACCAGTCTTACCAGTTTGATTTTTATGACGGCGGCGGACTGGATGTAGCGTTCCTGGGTCTGGCGGAAATGGACGGACAGGGAAATGTCAACGTTTCCAAATTCGGCAGCAGATTGCCCGGTTGCGGCGGCTTTATCAACATCACCCAGAACGCGAAGAAAGTGGTGTTCTGCGGTACATTTACCGCAGGCGGTCTGAAGGAAGAGTTCCGGGACGGCAAGGTGAAAATCCTGCAGGAAGGCAGAGGGAAAAAGCTGGTAGGGCAGGTAGAGCAGATCACCTTCAGCGGCGAATATGCCAGAGAAATGGGTCAGAAGGTCTTTTACGTTACCGAACGGGCGGTGTTTGAACTTACTGAACAGGGTGTCACCCTCATCGAGATCGCCCCGGGCGTGGATCTTGAGAAAGATGTTCTTTCGCAGATGGATTTTGTGCCGGTCATCGGCGATGTGAAGCTGATGGATGCCCGGCTGTTTAACGAAGAAAAAATGGGCTTGCAAATGTAATTGGAAGGGGAGAAGTACTTATGAGAGATGCAGTGATCGTCAGCGCGGTAAGAACGGCCGTTGGTTCTTTTGGCGGAAGCCTTAAGGATCTGTCCGCGGCGCAGTTGGGCGCAATTGTGATTAAGGAAGCTATCCAAAGAGCCGGAATCCAGCCGGCAGATGTGGACGAAGTCTACATGGGTAACGTGGTGCAGGCAGGCCAGGGACAAAATGTGGCCCGGCAGGCAGCGGTGAACGCCGGTATCCCGGTGGAAAAGCCGGCAGTTACCATCAACATGGTCTGCGGCTCCGGTTTGCGGGCGGTTTCCCTTGCTGCACAGCTGATCCGTCTGGGCGACTGTGATGTGGTGGTGGCAGGCGGCACCGAAAATATGTCCATGGCGCCCTATGCCATCCCCAAAGCAAGATGGGGTCAGAGAATGGGCAACGGTACGCTGGTGGACACCATGATAAATGACGCCCTGACCGACGCCTTTAGCCAGGTACATATGGGCATTACCGCAGAAAATATCGCGGAGCAATGGGAAATCACCCGGGAAGAACAGGATGCCTTTGCCGCAGCTTCTCAGCAAAAGGCAGAGGCGGCGATCAAAGCCGGGAAATTTGAAGATGAGATCGTCGGTGTTGAGATCCCCCAGAAAAAGGGCGATCCGGTGGTGTTCTGCCAGGACGAATACCCCAGATTCGGTGCCACGGTGGAAGGCCTTGGCAAGCTGAGACCTGCCTTTAAGAAGGACGGCACTGTCACCGCAGGCAATGCCTCCGGCATCAACGACGGCGCGGCGGCGCTGGTGATCATGAGCGCCGAGAAGGCGGAGCAAATGGGCATAAAGCCGCTGGCAAAGATCCTTTCCTACGGTTCTAAGGGCTTAGACCCTGCCATCATGGGCTACGGCCCCTTCTATGCAACCAAAGCGGCGCTGGAAAAGGCAAACCTTACGGTAGAGGATCTGGATCTGATCGAAGCCAACGAAGCCTTTGCATCCCAGAGTATCGCCGTTGCCAAGGATCTGAAATTCGATCCTTCCAAGGTCAATGTAAACGGCGGCGCTATCGCCATCGGACATCCGGTGGGCGCGTCCGGCGCCAGAATTTTGGTGACGCTGCTGCATGAGATGAAGCGCCGGGATGCAAAAACCGGTCTTGCAACCTTGTGCATTGGCGGCGGCATGGGAACTGCTATCGTCGTGGGACGGGATTGACGAAATAGAAAGTGAGGAACGATGAAATGAAGATTTTTGTTCTTGGTGCAGGCACTATGGGCGCAGGTATTGCCCAGGCTTTTGCGGCAAAGGGTTATGAAGTGATCCTTCGGGATATTAAGGATGAATTTGTGGACAGAGGTTTGGCGGGCATCCAAAAGAATCTGAGTCGGCTGGTAGCCAAAGAGAAGATCACCGAAGAGGAAATGGAGAACATCCTGTCCCGGCTGACCGGCACAACGGATATCCGCATGGCGGAAGACTGCGATCTGGTGATCGAAGCGGCTGTGGAAAATATTCAGATCAAAAAGCAGATCTTTGGAGAACTGGACGAGATTTGCGGCGAGGATGCCATTTTGGCAACCAACACATCTTCTCTGTCCATCACCGAGGTGGCGTCTGCCACCAAGCGGCCCCATAAAGTCATCGGTATGCACTTTTTCAATCCCGCGCCCATCATGAAGCTGGTGGAAGTGATTAAGGGCATGGCAACCTCTGAGGAGACCTTTGCCCGGGTGAAAGAAATTGCGGAAAGCATTGGCAAAAAGCCTGTGGAAGTGGCAGAAGCCCCGGGCTTTGTGGTCAATCGGATCTTGATCCCCATGATTAATGAGGCCTTTGGCATCATGGCAGAGGGGATCGCAAGCCCGGAGGATATTGACCAGTCCATGATGCTGGGCGCGAACCACCCCATGGGTCCCCTGGCGCTGGGCGATCTGATCGGTCTGGATGTTTGCCTTGCGATCATGGATGTCCTCTACAAGGAAACCGGAGACAGCAAATACCGCGCCCACAGCCTGATGCGTAAGTATGTAAGAGCCGGCTGGTTGGGAAGAAAGTCCGGCAGAGGCGTTTACCAGTATTAATAAACTAAGAAGCGGAAAAATAGAGCATTCCGGTAACAGATATCAAAAAGACCACCCTTCCGGGTGGTCTTTTGCTTTTAAAATCTCCGTGCGTAGCCGCAGCGGCGGCAAAGATCTTCCGTTGCCTTGCGCCGGCGAAAACCCTCACAGATGGCGTTTGCCCGGGGGGAGGCCAGAATATCAGACAGTTCCTCCCGGAAAACATTTCCCAGAGCGAGAATGCCGTCGCTGTCCAGACAGCAGGGAACAACCGTTCCGTCGCAGAGGATTCCAAAGTGATCCCCCAATCCGTGGCAGAATACCTGATCTGTGCCCTGGGGGGCGTTTTGATCCGGCCAGTCGAAGCGGTCGCCCCATTCCAGAAACAACCCGTCCCGGATGCGATAGCCCCTGGTGTTCTCGGTCCACACACCGGGAAGGGAATCCCTTAAAAATTGCAGCGCAGATCGATTTTTGCCATCGTCACAGCCGTTGTTCCAAAGCCGCAGGGAAATGAGCGTTCCGGAGCGGTGGGCTTTTTCGGCAAATTCCGCAATTTTGTGAATATAGCGCCTGTGATCTTCCTGCTGCTCCCCTTCAAAGCTGTGCAGAGAGATATTTACCTTGTGCAGGCCCGGAATGAGAAGGGCATCGCCAAAACGGTCCAACAGCGTGCCGTTGGTGGTGAGCATGGGGCGAAAACCGGACTGACTTGCCATTTGAAGAAATTGGGGCAGCAGCGGGTGGACAAGGGGTTCGCCCATCAGGTGATGGTAGATGTATTGAGTTTTTCCTACAAGCTGCTCCAGCACCCGCGCATATTCCGCTTCCGTCATTTGCCGGGAGGCGCGTTTGTGCCCGTGGCAGAAGGAGCAATTCATGTTGCAAATATTGGTGATCTCCACATAGACCCGAGAGTACATTGCTGCGTCCTCCCCACACTATCCGTTCCGGGAGAAATCCGCCAACACATATTCGTCAAAGGCAGGCTTATCCACAGCTGCGGCAAAGCTTATTTTTCGGTCAAAATCAAAATCGGCATATGCGGCGCGGTTACAGTGCATTTTGCTGTAAGCGCCGATATTCAGGGTAATGCCCCGGGCGTAGCCCTCGGTCAAGACCGCCACATTTGCCCGGTGCATTTCGCAAAGCGCCGGGTGGGCAAGACTATAGATCACCAGTGGGTCATGGAGCACCAAGGGAGCGCCGGGCTTGTCCGCCCGCCAAAGCCGGCAAAGCTGGGCAAGGTAACGCCGCGCCGGTTCGTTTCCGGCGTAGCCAAACGCCTGCTGATAAAGTGCGTCTGTTGCTTCTAAAAGATGGGTCACATCCGCGCCGTAGCATACAAGATTGTCAAGAGAACGGAACATGAGATCCGCGCTTTCTACATCGCAGACTACATTCCAATCCGCGTACTGCTTCAGATAAGCGCCGCCCATGATGGCGACTTTGGCAGCCTGCCCCAAAGCGGTGGGATCTTTTTGGATCACCCGGGCAAGGTTGGTGAAAGGCCCGATGGCCACCACCGTCAGCTCTTTTCCGTAGGTGCGGCAGGCTTCGATGATAAAGTCTACTGCGTCCTGGGGGTCTGTGCTGTTGGGAGTATAGGCTTCATTCTCCAGCGCCGGGGTGTAATGGGGGATGTGGGGGAATTCTGCGGTGTCTTGGGCGATGGGCGTACCAAAGCCAGCATACACCGGCACGTTTTCGTAGCCGTGGCCGAAATCTGACAGGAGTTTTTTCACTTGCCGTGCCCGGTCACAGGTGTTTTGAAAAACGGTGGTGACACCCACGATCTCAAAGCCCTGCTGCATAGCGCAAAACAGCGCCAGGGCATCATCAATATCGTCGCCGATATCCGTATCGATCAGAATCTTCATAACACCCCTCCTAAGCAGCGCATTTCATACAGTTACTATAATGGAACGAAAGATAATAGTCAACCCCTCTGCGTAGCAGAGGGGTTTTCGTTACAGGTAAGTCCGGATGTCCGATGCCAGTTGACCTTCCAGCTTGATCAGCCGTTTGGTGATATCCTTAGACTGTTCATCGGCGGCCTTATACTGGTTCAGATACTTGCTGAGGGATTTGACACCCATGTTGCAGCCGTCGGTCATCAGATCCGCCACCACCCGGTCGGAATCTTCCATGCCCAGCTTCAGATTGGTCTTCATCCAGGACATGCCTTTTGCAATGGGGTTGGGATCTTTGCCGTCATCCTGATAGCGGTTCAAAAGCCCCTGGATCTCAGATTTCAGCGCGTCATGTTCCTGCTTGCAGCGGCTCAAGTGGTTGCGAAAATCTTGACTGCTCACATGCCCGATCACATCATCGATGGACGCGATGCCCATCTTGATCCCGGCGTCGCATTCCCGCAGCAGCTTAATGGTATCCTGTTCTACCATAACCGTACCTCCTTTATTGGTACTTCCAGTATTTGCAGCTTCATTGGGACTTATTCTGTGCCGCCCAAGACTTGACAGTTTTAAAGGTTTTCATTATACTTAAACTATATAAGGAGGTGGTTCGCTATGGCTATGTCACAGTCCAAAATTGATCTTTTTGAAACGATGCCCATCCCTAAGGCGGTAGCAAAGCTGTCTGTTCCGGTGGTGCTCAGTTCCCTGGTGATGGTGTTTTATAACTTGGCGGACACCTTCTTTGTGGGCATGCTCAACGACCCTATAGAAAATGCCGCAGTCACATTGGTGTATCCGGTGATGCTGGCGTTTAACGCCATCAATAACCTCTTTGGCGTGGGCACATCCAGCATGATGAGCCGGGGCTTGGGCAGAGGCGACCATGAGCAGGTGCGTGTGTGCTCTGCCTTTGGTTTTTACGGTGCGATGCTCAGCGGCATCCTGTTTGCGCTGGCCTGCACTGTCTTCAAAGGACCGCTGATGATAGTGCTGGGCGCGGATGCCAATACATGGCAGGCCACAGCGAACTATATGTTCTGGACGGTCAGCTGCGGCGCAATGCCTGCTATTTTGAATGTGGTTCAAGGTTACATGGTCCGCAGCGAAGGCTCAGCCCTCCATGCCAGTATTGGCACCATGAGCGGCTGCGTGCTGAACATCATTCTTGATCCGATTTTCATTCTCCCCTGGGGTCTGAATATGGGCGCTGCCGGCGCGGGCCTTGCCACCTTTGTTTCCAACTGCTGCGCTTGCCTGTACTTCCTGATCCTGGCCCGGGTGAAGAAGGGCAATACCTTTGTCTGTATGGACTTCCGGAAGCTGAAGAAGCTGACGAGAAGCGAGGTCTTGGGCATTCTGGGTGTAGGCGTTCCCGCATCGATCCAGAACCTGCTGAATGTGACCGGCGCTACCATACTGAACAATTTTACCGCCCGTTACGGCGCTGTGGCGGTGGCGGCTATGGGCATCAGCCATAAGCTGAACATGGTGCCTATGCAGATCGCCTTGGGTTTCTCCCAGGGCATCATGCCGCTGGTCAGCTACAATTTCGCCAACCGCAATCCCAAGCGTATGAAACAGGCGATCCTGTTCTCTCTGAAGGTGATCGTTCCGGTGATGCTGGCAGTGACTGTGGGCTATTGGCTGGGTGCGCCGGCGCTGATCCGGTCGTTTATCGAAAGTCCGTACACGGTTCTCTATGGTACCCGATTCCTTCGGGGAATGTGCCTGTGCATGACGTTTATGTGCATCGACTTTTTGGCGGTGGGTGTGTTCCAGGCACTGGGCATGGGTAAGCACGCGTTGGTGTTTGCGGTACTGCGTAAGCTGGTGCTGGAGATCCCGCTGCTGTTCGCACTAAATACCTTCTTCCCCATGTACGGCCTTCCCTATGCACAGGTGATCGCAGAAGTGATCCTTAGCATTTTGGCGGTCATAATGCTGGGCAAGATCTTCCGCCGGGGTAATTCTTTAGAAAGACTGTAGTAAGAAAATAAAAGCACCCCCTGTTCCGTCTGGAACAGGGGGGCTGTGTTTTTACCAATCATTCTCTGCCTTTGACTGTGAGATTTCGGTTATTTTTGGCTTTTTTCTGCTGACTGAGCCAGGTGTTCATCACCAGACTGTGAGGCAGCAGCTTTACCAGCCGCACCTGCATCCGTACCGGCAGACCGTGTACGGAGTAGTCCTTTTTGCTGCGGTAAAGATCTTTAAGCCCGGTGGCAACGCAGTCCTTTGCTTCGTACAGCCGGTCAAAATACTGCACTTCGTTTCCGGCGTTGGTCTGGAACGCGTGATTGAAAAACTCTGTTTTGACCCAACCGGGATTCATAGCCATCATGCGGATGCCCTGTTCCTTCAGCTCTCGGTTCATAGCCCGGCTGTAGCTGAGCACAAAGGCCTTGGAAGCGCCGTAGGTGGTGATGTAGGGAACAGGCTGGAAGGCAGAAAGGCTGTCCAGCTGCAAAATGTGGCTACCCCGATGCATATACGGTAGGGTCAGCCGGGTCATCATCACCAGCGCCTTGCAGTTCAGATCGATCATCTTGCATTCATCTTCCGGACTGATCCGGTGATGTGCGCCAAATTTGCCGAAACCGGCGGCATTGACCAGCAGCTTAACATCGGGCTTCTCCTGGCTGAGCAGCTGATTATAGGCGGCAAAGCTTTCTTCCCGGCATAGATCCAGGATCACCGGGCGAATGGGGACGGAAACCTCCTCTTTCAGAGATTCCAGAGCAGCGCCCCGGCGAGCGATGACCCAGATCTCGTCCACCTTCACATACCGGGATAGCTGCAGGACAAATTCCCGTCCCATGCCGGAGCTGGCTCCGGTGACAACAGCGATATTCATAGGGCATACCTCCGTTGATGTTATAATATTAGTTCTTCAAGTAGATGGAAAATATCACGTCATTCCGAGCCAGTGCTCACACTGGCGTGGGAATCCCCCGGTTAGAGGGGCAAAGTAACGAAAACTACCCCAAAAATTAAGGGGATTGCCACGTCGCCTAACGGCTCCTCGCAATGACGTGGTAGCGAAGCTCCAATTTACATATCTTTTACAGCTCGTAGCAGCGCGGTTTTTTCGTTGGGCAGAGCCTCGTCCAGAACCTGGCTCAAAAGATATTCCAGGGTGCTGCCGATCTCCTTGCCTGTAAGACCCAGCTGCATCAGATCATGGCCGTCTACCGCAAGATCGGTGATCTTCAAACAGCTGTTTTCCTGCAGGATCTCTTCCAGAAGCATTTCCATCCGGTCAAAATCAGCAGGGCAGGGATCAGCGATACCCTTGCTGCAAAAATCTGCCCGTTGCAGAACCAGCAGCTGTTTCAGAGCATCTTCTCCGTACTGACTCAAGCGGCGGCGAAGAAGCTTTTTGTCCGGCTCAAGGGGAGTCATGTGCTTGTCAATGAGAAAAACCACCCGTTCCCGCAGGGCGGTGGGGGCTTTCAGACGTCGCAGGGAAGCATCTGCCATCTGGGCGCTGATCTTGGCGTGACCCTTAAAATGGCCTCTGCCGGTTTGGTCTTGGGTAAAAGTAGGCACTTTACCGCAGTCGTGAAGCAGCGCAGCCCATCTAAGCGTCAGCTCCGGGGGCGTGGCGGCTACCACTTGTGCGGTGTGGGTAAACACATCGTAGGCGTGATGGGGGCTGTGCTGCTGAAAGCCCAGCGTATCCTTGAGCTCCGGCAGCGCCTGTGTCAGTACCGGGGCGAACAGTAGCAGATCCTCGGCGGTGACCAAGGGAAGAAGTTTACATAACTCCTCAAGCACCCGCTCGCTGGCCAGCTTGTCCATCAGCGGTGTCAGAGAAAACATGGCGTTTAAGGTTTCTTGTTCCGGCGTCAAATGAAAGCGCACTGCAAACCGCACTCCACGCAAGATCCGCAGCGCATCTTCCCGGAAACGGGTCTCGGGATCGCCCACAGCTCTCAGGATGCGGTTTTTCATATCTTCTCTGCCGCAAAAGGGGTCAGCAAAGCCCCGGGTGGGCGACCATGCCATGGCATTGACGGTAAAATCCCGCCGGGAAAGATCTCCCTCGATCTGATCTACAAATTTCACCCAGTCCGGGTGCCGGTGATCCTGATAACCGCCCTCTGTGCGGAAGGTGGTGATCTCCACCACACCCTGTTCGGTGATAACACCCACAGTGCCGTGCTTTTCGCCGGAACGAACCAGCCGGCGATGGGAAAAAACATCCCGGATCTGTTCCGGAAGTGCGTTTGTGCACAGATCGTAATCATGGGGCGTCAGCCCCAGCAGCGCATCCCGGACACAGCCCCCCACAGCATAGGCGGCAAAGCCTGCTGCTTCCAGAGCCTGTATACATTGCAGGACATATTCCGGGAATTTCATGTTATTCATCCTCTTTCGTTTTCTGAAAAGACCAGTTGGGCATGGGGATCAAGCTGCACAGATTGGTGGCGATCCACAGACCGCAGCCCAGATACAGCGGCCAGTCCTGGCAGAAGGGGAGGGACAGGAAGCAGAAAAACAGGGCTGCCAAATGGAAAATTGCATACATGCGCCGGTCGCCGTTATCCGCGTCAAAAGCAGTCCGCTGATAGCTGGAAAGCATCAAAAAGACGGTGGCAAGCAGCTGGAAGCAGTAATCCTGCAGCTGGGGATCGGGACTCCAGATCCGGTACTGCACCACAAGCCGCAGCATAAAGAATACGCACACGATCCCGTGGAGGTAAAAAGGCGGCTGGCTTCCTTTCAGTCTGCACCAGGCACAAAAGCTAAGGGCAGGCACAGTAAGCAGTCCTACAGCAAAGGCGACCAGAGCAAAGGTATCCAGCTTGGTGCTGAAATTTAGAATGCTCACAGCCAAAATGCCCGCTGCAGCCATGATCTCACCCGCCGCGCCTACCGGAGAGGCGGGGAAATTAAAGCTATATTTGGAAGCCTGTATCAAAGGCAGGCAGCCAACTGCCAGCAGACCCAGGGTCACGATCGTGAGCAGCCAGAGAAGCAGCTCTGCCGGGTGTCCGGGAATCAAGAAGCCCTTCTCGTCAAAGCCGTCGGTCAGCAGCCAGATCCGCAGCAGCAGACCCATACTGCCGGTAGCCAGAATGAACCAGGGCAGGTATCTGGAATTAAAAAATTTCTTCATAGTCGCCTCCAGAGAACGCGGCAGGGTGATACGATCTACTTTAACAGATAGATCAGATACGCAATGCCGCTGAGAATAGGCTGGTGGAGCAGGTAGATCCATAGAGAATGCTTTCCGCACAGCTGCAAAAAGGCAAGGGGCAGCGCCCGGGAATTGACACCGGGCAGCAGCGTCTGTTTGTTTCGGTAAAGGGTCTTGCCCAGAAAAGCGCCCAGCAGGAAAAAGCCCAAATGGGGCAGCAGGGGGAAATAATCCGAGGAAAAGAAGCCCGGATAGATGACCCCAAAAGGCACGAACCAGAAATGGCTGACGGTGACATTTTGCAGCAGCAGACCGGCTATCGCCAGAGCGCCGCCCAGCGCCCCCAAAGCCCAGATGGGCAGGCGGCGAAAGACAGGCCAAAGCAGCATACAAATGCCCAGACAGTGCAGCACACCAAAGTAGATGATAATGCCCTTGTCAGCAAGGTTTAATAGATACATGGCTGCGGTGACAGCGGTCACGATCAGTCCGCAGCAGAAAACGATCAGTCCCCGGCGGACGCTCCGGCTGCCAAGGGTGACACAAATACCGGAGATCAGCAGAAATAATACGCCGCCCCAGTTTTGCACGAAGCTGTAGACAGGGGGAAATTCCCAATTTACAACACCGACCAGGACAACCAGATCATAGACAAAATGGATGACCACCATACCCAGAACGCAAAGTCCCCGCAGGGCATCCAGTTCCCAAATGCGGTTTTTCATTAGGCTTCCTGCTGCGCGGCTTCCTCTTCCAGAACCCGGTAAGCTACCTTGCCCACCAGGGTTTTGGGAAGCTCTTCCCGGAACTCGATATCCCGGGGCATAGCATACTTGGCGATCCGTCCGGCGCAGTAGTCCAGCAGTTCCTTTTTTAGTTCTTCGCTGGGTTCAATGCCGGGCATAGGCACCACAAAAGCTTTGACCTTTTGTCCCCGGTATTCATCCTTGATACCGATGACGCAGGAAAGCAGCACCTTTTCGTGGCCGTCGATGATATTTTCCAGCTGCGAGGGGTAAACATTGTAGCCGGAGGTGATGATCATCCGCTTCAGCCGCTGATGGAAGTAGACAAAGCCGTCGCTGTCCATGTGACCTAAGTCGCCGGTGTGGAGCCAGATCCGTCCGTCACCATGCCGCTGCAGAGCATGGGAGGTCTCTTCCGGGTTATCCATATAGCCCAGCATGACCGTCGGGCCGCTGATGCAGATCTCACCTTCGCTGCCAGGCGTGGCTTCTTCCAGCGTGCCGGCTTTGACGATCTTGTAATAGGTGTCCGGGAAGGGAACGCCGATAGAGCCGTCCCGGGCATAATCCTTGGGAGTCAGGCAGGAGGCGGTAACGCACTCGGTAGTGCCGTAGCCCTCCCGGATCTGCTGGGAGCAGTTGTGCTCCTTCAGGAAAGCGTCGACCTTCTTCTTCAGCTCGGGGGACAAGCTGTCTCCGCCGGAGAAAATGCCTTTCAAGAAGCTAAGATCCGCGTTTTCCAGCTTTTTCGCCCGCAGAAGTGCTTCAAACAGGGTGGGAACGCCGGGGATCAGATTGGGCTTCTGCTTCAGCAGGGTATCCGCATAGACTTGGACACTGAACTGAGGCACCAGGATGCAGGCAGCGCCGCCGATCAGCGCCGTGTGGATACCCACACCCAGACCGAAGCCGTGGAATACCGGCATGATAGACAGCATCTTCATCCCGGCTACATTACCAAAGCCGGAAGCGGCGATGGTCTGCATGCCCAGAGCGTTAAAATTCTTGTTGGAGAGCATGATGCCCTTGGTGGTGCCGGTGGTGCCTCCGGAGTAGAGGATCGCGCCGCAGTCGTCAGCCGCGCCTTCGTGGGGCGGAAGAACCGTGTTCTTACCGGCAGCGACCATATCCGTCCAAAGGGTATAACCGGTCTTGGGAAGATCCTTGCCGGCTTTGCCGCTTTTGGTCAGAGGAAACAGCACATTTAAGGGGAAAGGCAGCTCGTCCTTAATCTTGGCAATGAGGATCTGAACAGGCTGCTCCAGCTTCGGCAGAATGGATGCTACCTTATTATAGAACTGATCCAGAGTCAAAATCGCCTTGGAGTGGGATACATTCAGATAAAACGCGATCTCCTCTGCCGCGGACAGGGGATGGATCATGTTGGGGATCGCGCCGATCCGGTTCAGCGCGTAAAAGCAATCCACAGCCTGGGGGGTGTTGGCCATGCAGATGGTCACCCGGTCGCCCTTGCGGATACCCATGGCATAAAGTCCCTTGGCAGCATTTTCGATCCGCTCCAGAAACACCCGGTAGGTAGTCTCCTTGCCCATGAAGATATAGGCGTTATTGTTAGGGTATTCTTTCGCGGCTGCGGCCACCTGCTGATACATGGTGGTCTGGGGATAGTCGATGGATTCGGGGGTGCTGCCGTAGAAGGCGCGCCAGGGGGCGGTATTGGATATGCTCATAATCTCTCTTTCCTTTCCAATGATGCCGCAAATGGCATAAAACCAAAGTTACACCTATTATAACAGCCTAAACTCACAATTTCTACCCCTTACGAAAAAAACTCTTTGTTAACATTTTATGCTTGTTTCCAGCTAAAATAGAGAGTATAATAATGGAAACAATCACTTTGGAGGATGTCTATGCTGTTAGGTGGAATCTTGCTGCTTAGCGCGGTGGCTGCTGTGGCGGTTTGCCTTGCGATCAATGCCTTTGCCTGCTGGTGGTGGCTGCTGTGGCTGCCGCTGAGCTTTCTTGGTGCGGCGCTGATCGGCATTGTGCTGGCGCTTTTGTTTTTGGCGCTGGCTGCGGCGGTGGTAGATAAGGAAAAAGAGCAGCAGCGCGACAGCCGGTTTTACCGGATGCTGGTACATTTATATATTGATTTTGCCCTGACGCTGTGCCGGGTAAAACTGAACGCTCAGGGCTTGGAACAGACCCCCAAACAAGGCAGATTCCTGCTGGTCTGCAATCACCGCCATGAGATCGATCCTGCGATACTTATGAAATGCTTCCCCAAAAGCCAGCTGGCGTTTATCGCCAAACGGGAGACGAGGACGATGCCTATCGCCGGTTCTATGATGCATAAGATCATGTGCCAGCCGATCAACCGGGAAAATGACCGGGAGGCGCTGAAGACCATTGTGAAATGTATCCGCCTGATCCAAGAGGATCTGGTATCCATCGGCGTATTTCCCGAGGGCTATATCAAGCCGGACAGGAAACTGCATCCCTTCAGAAGCGGTGTGTTTAAGATCGCCCAGCGGGCGAATGTGCCTATCGTAGTCTGCACCCTGCGGGGAACAAGTGAGGCGCTCCCGAAGGCCTTGAAATTCCAGTCCCCGGAAGTGACCATGCATCTGGTAGGTGTGATCTCCCCGGAGGAGCTGAAGGACGCTACCGCCGTTCAGATCGCGGATCGGGTGTATCAGATGATGGCGGACGATCTGGGCCCAGAGCTGGTGCACATGGAAGAAAATGCTTGATTTACATAGGAATCTCCGCTATAATTAGTCACTAAGGAAAATAACCGGATTTTGGAGGATATACCCATGAAAAACAGCGAAAAAACACTGGATATGATCGTAAACCTCTGTAAGAACCGGGGCTATGTCTATGCCGGCTCCGAAATATACGGCGGTCTTGCCAACTCCTGGGATTACGGCCCTCTGGGTGTGGAGTTTAAGAACAATGTCAAGAAAGCCTGGCTGAAGAAATTCGTCCAGGAATCTGATTATAATGTGGGTCTGGATGCTGCCATCATTATGAATCCCACCACTTGGGTCACCACCGGTCACGTGGGTTCTTTCTCCGATCCTCTGGTGGACTGCAAGGGCTGTGGCTCCCGCCAGCGGGCTGACCAGCTGATCGCTGCGTCTGAAAGCGGTAAGGCTGTCAATGTGGACGCTATGAACACCGACCAGATGAACGATTTTATCGCCGACCACGAGGATGTCATCTGCCCCAACTGCGGCAAGCATCACTTTACTTCCATCCGTAACTTTAACCTTATGTTCCAGACCAAGATCGGCGTTACCGAGGACAGCTCCTCTGTTGCCTATCTGCGTCCCGAAACGGCGCAGGGTATCTTTGTGAACTTTGCGAACATTCAGCGTACCACCCGGAAGAAGCTGCCCTTTGGCGTCTGCCAGGTGGGCAAGGCTTTCCGTAACGAGATCACCCCGGGCAACTTCACCTTCCGTACCCGTGAGTTTGAGCAGATGGAGTGCGAGTTCTTCTGCCAGCCCGGTACAGACCTGGAGTGGTTTGCCTACTGGAAGGACTTCTGCGTCAACTGGCTGACCAGCCTGGGCATCAAGGAAGACTCCCTGCGGCTGCGTGACCATGATCCGGCTGAGCTGGCGTTCTATTCCCGGGCTACCACCGATATCGAGTATCAGTTCCCCTTCGGCTCCGGCTGGGGCGAGCTGTGGGGCATTGCTGACCGGACGGACTATGACCTGGGCCGCCATCAGGAGGCTTCCGGCAAGAGCCTGGAGTATTACGATCAGGAAAAGAACGAGCA
>JAZNLP010000002.1:0-13349 GCA_045579165.1 Faecousia sp. | reverse complement strand
CTTTTCCGGCATGATCCCCGCACCGAAGTTCAGCGCCTTCTGGGGGAATGTGCGGTCATCGGGGCGCATAGGCTCGTCCTTCCAGGGGGACTTTGCCTTATATTCCAGATAGGCCGGCGCGTACTTATGCTTACAGCCCTTTACCCAAGGCCGCAAGCCCGAGCGGAAACAGGACTGAAAATGCACAATAGCCGGGTTTTCCGTTGCTTCCTGATACTGCTTCGCATCCCCGGGTACCGGCGGACGGCGGAGCTTGATCAGACTGTTATAATCAAAATCAAAAAACACTGTCAGGCAGTTATACTTAGGATGCAGCAGTCCGGAACGGTTCAGCTTGCTGAGCACACCGTTCTGCACGCCCTGATCCACAAAGGTGATATCACCCCGGTTGTCATGGATGTATTGCAGGAACATCTGCTCCACATTGTTTTCCCGCCAAGCCTGCAGATCGATGAGCATAACGCCATTGTTGATATAGTTGTCCGTAGGCTCCAAACCAAGATTGGTGCGGTAGGCTGCGCCACGGCAATCATCCACACCGTAGATCCACTTGTCCCCCATGTCCATTTCCCACAAAGGCCGCAGATCCTGCAGGACCAATGTGTCGCAGTCGATAAACAAAACACGGTTAACTGTCTCCGGCAGCATAGTGGGCAGGAACAGCCGGTAAAAGGTACTGATATTCCACCGGCCTACATTGATAGCTGTATCAGACTGCTTTTCAATATCCGGATGCTCCAGATACGTAAGCTTTCTGCCGAAGCCCTCTACCATTTCCTCCAAACGCTTTTTATTTTCGGGAGAAATGGCATTGTTGATGAGATACAGATTGATTTCATCGGCTGCTCGGTTATTTTCCAAAAGGGACAATATTGAGATACCAGCGATCTCACAATAGCTATCGCTGGAAGAATATACGATATCCATATCGGTCAAACCTTTCGCTTTAATTGGCTTTCATCCTGGCATCATATTCCTGGAAACTCATCAGGTTCAGATCCTTTTCGCTGATGATCAGGTTTTCCTTGCCGCCGATCTTTTCAAAGGGCCAAACGATTCCAATATCCGGATCGTTATACATGATGCCGGAATCGCCCTCGCCAAAGAACACCTCGGCGCACTTATAGCTGACAACGGAATCCTCCAACACCAGGTAGCCGTGACCAAAGCCGGCGGGCACCAACAGGCTGTTGGTGTTTTCCCCAGTCAGATCAAAGCCCCGCCACTGGCCATAGGTCTCAGAATCCGGGCGCAAATCTACGATCACATCATACACATGGCCGCTGATGCAGCGGACCAGCTTCGGCTGCTGCTTTACCAGCTGGAAGTGGGTAGCGCGGATAACTCCCCGCTTGGAGATGGTGTAAAACACCTCTTTCAGCTCATGGTCAATGCCCTGAGACTGAAACATATCCACATTATAGTCCTTGATCAGGCCGCCCCGGTCATCGGTGGCGAAAAAGGGCTTGATGAGATACGCACCCTTCAGATCAAGCTCTTGAAAATCAAACTTCTGTACCATCATTCTTACCTCTGATCACAGCTGTTTCAGCCATTCCATAGTCATTCTGGTGCCCTCAGCAAAGCTGACCTCCGCCTTGAAGCCGCAGTCATTCTCTGTATCAGAGATATCGAACGTGGACAGCGGCATATTGGTACCGGTAAAGGGCACATCGCCGAAGATGGGCTCTGCATCCGGCGCACATTCCTGCTGCATTTCCAGGATGAATTCCTTTAAGGGACGGGCGCTCCCGCTGCCGATCATGTACTCGCAGAAAGGCTTGCCGTTCTTGGCAATGAGATAGAACGCCTTTGCAACATCCGTCACATAGACAAAATCGTAATTCTGGGTGGCGGCGGTAAACTGCAGCGGCTCGCCGTTAATGATCTTACGCAGGGTGGTATTGACAAACCGGGGGGACAGCTCTCCGACGCCGTAGGCATTGGTGATCATAGGCCAGACCAGCTCGATGCCAATATCCACCGCCACAGATTTGCACATGCAATGGGCGATATGCTTGCCCATGCCGTAAATATAAGCCATACCCGGCTTGCTGCCCTGGCTGTGGATCGCCGCTTCCACCTCATACTCCATGATGCTGCCGGCGCAGACAAAACGGCTGCAGCCCAGCGCCTTAGCGGCTTTCATACACTCCACGGTGTTCAGGGCATTTTTCATCTGAAGATTGTAATCCATCCGGTCCGGACCGGCAGAACCTGCCCAGGCGAAATGGACAAAGGTATCGTACACGCCCTGGGGGATCTTATCCAGCATTTTTGCAGTGTCAGAAACATCACACTGCATATACTGGAGACCCTCTGTTACCTGCAGGCGACGGGGAGTCTCGCCAATATCCAGCGCCAAAACATGGACGCCGTTTTGCAGAAAGCACTGCGCTGTATAGCTGCCGACAAATCCGTCCGCGCCTGTGATGATCACATTCTTCATAACTTACATCCTCTTGTTTTCCTTTTTGGGGTCACTCCGCCAAAAATTCTTCGATCTGTGCGTCCATGCAGCCCCGCACATCGCCGCCATCCAGCCAGCGCTTGCTCCACTGGACGGTTTTCTCGATGGCCTTATCCAGATTCCAACGGGGTTTCCAGCCAAAGGTAGTCTTCAGCTTAGAGCAGTCCAGCTTTAGGAAATTCGCCTCGTGCGGACCGCCGTCATAGCGGTTGACCCACCGGATACCGCTGCCCCAGTGTTTTACAAACAGATCCACCAGCGCGCCGGTTTGGAAGCAATCCACTTCATCCGGGCCAACATTGTAGTACCCGGCATATTTTTTGTCCTCATACTGGCAGGCGGCGATCATCAGATACGCATACAGCGGCTCCAATACATGCTGATAGGGTCGGGTGGAGAAAGGATTCCGAACCACGATATCTTCCTTGCGAATTGCCGCACGGACACAGTCGGGAATAATCCGGTCATTGGCAAAATCGCCGCCGCCGATCACATTGCCTGCCCGGGCGGTGGAAATCGCCACCCGTTCATCGGCAAAAAAGCTATTCTTATAGGCATGGGTCACCAATTCCGAGCAGGACTTGGAGTTGGAATAAGGATCAAAGCCGTCAAGCTCCTCATTTTCCCGGTAGCCCCATGCCCATTCCTTATTCAGATAAACCTTATCGGTGGTAACATTCAGAAAGGACTTGACGCAGCTGCTGGCACGGACACATTCTAAAATGTTTACCGTGCCCATCACATTGGTCTCATAGGTATAGACGGGATCTTTATAGCTGTCCCGCACGATGGGCTGCGCCGCCAGGTGCAACACGATCTGGGGCTGCGCTTTGTCAAACGCCGCTTTTAAAGCAGGAAGATCCCGGATGTCGCCGATAAC
Organism: Faecousia sp.; assembly: GCA_045579165.1. Lineage (GTDB taxonomy): Bacteria > Bacillota > Clostridia > Oscillospirales > Oscillospiraceae > Faecousia. The sequence continues at coordinate 9,999 of JAZNLP010000002.1, read as the reverse complement.
AGAATTAACGTCCTTTTCAATACCGGCAACCTTGAATAAAGAAGGCTCTGTGGGCGGATTCAGGGAATATCCCGTAACAACAGCCCCTGCATTGACCAGTATTTTGCACAGCCACGAACCCTTAAAGCCGGTGTGACCGGTGACAAATACCCGTTTATCTTTATAAAAGCTTAAATCAAAGGCCATTTCTTCCACCCACATTCTAAAAAATTATTTATCCCACACTTTCCAAGGTGCGCGATTAGAATCCCACAGTGCTTCCAGCTTCTGTTTTTCCCGCAGGGTATCCATGCACTGCCAGTAACCCTTGTGGATATACCCCACAAGCTGCTGCTGCTCCACCAGTTTCACCAGTGGGCCTTTTTCAAATACAGTGGTGTCGTCTTCAATCAGATCAAACAGCTCCGGCTGGAAAACCATGAAGCCGATGTTGATCAGGTCACCGTCCATATCCGACTTCTCTCTAAAAGCATCGATGCAGCCGTTTTCGCCCACTTCCACAACGCCTTTGTTCTGACCGAAGTTATGCATGGACATGGTGCCCAGCTTCCCGTGAGCCTTGTGAAACTCCAGAAGTTCCCGAATATTCACATCGCCCACAGCATCACCGTAGGTCAGCATGAACGGTTCGTTTCCTACATAGTCACGAATCCGTTTTACACGGCCGCCGGTCTGGGTGTGCAGTCCCGTATCCACGACTGTCACCTTCCAGGCTTCTGCGTGTTTATTGTGGACGATCATTTCATTGCCCTTGGTAAAGTCAAAGGTAATGTCCGAGGTGTGAAGGAAATAGTCCGCAAACCATTCCTTGATCACATGCTGCTTATAGCCGGCGCAAATAATAAATTCATTGAAGCCATAATAAGAATAGGTCTTCATGATATGCCAAAGGATCGGCATCCCGCCAATTTCAAGCATTGGCTTGGGCTTAAACGCAGATTCCTCAGAAATACGCGTACCAAAACCGCCCGCCAGAATGACAACTTTCATGTCACTTTGCTCCTTTCTTCCTCATAACCGCACCAACTGTGGCAAAGATGATCTTTACATCCAGCCAAACACTTGCGTTCTTTGCATAATACAGCTCCATCCGCTGTCTTTCGCCAGTCTCATAGGTGGCATCGTTTCGGGCGTATGCCTGCCAGTACCCTGTCAAACCGGGCTTTACGCTCAGGAACAGTTCCCGCTCTGCGGGTGTGTAGTTTTTCTCCAGTTCTTCTTCCAGAATAGGCCGGGGGCCTACCACGGACATATTGCCCTTTACGCAAATGTTCCAGACGATCTGCGGCAGTTCATCCAAAGACATCCTGCGCAGCTTTGCTCCAAAACAACTCTTTCCGTCGCCGGGCTCCTTGTAGCCGATGAGACGGGGATCGTCATCCAGCTTATATTCCTTTCTATACCGCTCCAGCTGCTCCGGAGTCAGCATCTTCTCCAGATCATCTGCACCAAGCTTCATACTTCGCAGCTTTGCTATGTATAGAGGCTTGCCATTCTTGCCCACCCGTTTTTGGACATAAAACGGATTGCCAAAGTCATATGCCATGACGATCATCGCCAGAATCGCCAAAGGAAGCAGCAAAAGAACGCTGACAACCAAAGACGACGCAATATCAAAGCAACGCTTTAAAAACAGATATGCTGCACTTCTATGGGGGATCTCCACAGATGTGACAGGCGCTGTCACAGGGGTATCCTCCCGGTTTAATACAGCAGTATTCGCAGTTTGATCAGCCATACGATAGCTTCCTCTCCGTTCCTTCTGACACTTCTATGCTCAGATTATTTACTGTTTCCGTACCCACCGTACTCGCCGCCGTAAGCTTTGCCATAGTAGCCAAACTTATCGCTAAAATCCACACGGTTCAGTACGACGCCCAGGATCTTGCCGCCGGCTTTCTCCAGCTGTGCCTTGATCCGGCGCTCCAGCTTATAGCTGTTATGGGTGCTGTCAATTACCATCAGCACGCCGTCCACTACCGGTGAGATCACCGCACAGTCGATCACCTGACCCAGAGGCGGTGCGTCCACGATGATATAGTCAAAGGAATCCCTCAATGCATCCATCAGCTTCGCAAAGTTCTTAGAACCCAGAACCTCCGCGGCATTGGGGATCCGCGCGCCGGCGAACATGACATACAGCCCCGAAATATCGGTGCTGACAAGGGCATCATTGAGCGTGCACATGCCGGACAGCAGATGGGTCAGACCCTGTACCACGCCCCGGGCATGGAGACGCTTTGCCATAACACTCTTTCGCAGGTCCACATCCAACAGCAGGACCTTTCTGCCAGTCTGGGCCAGGGAGGCAGCCAGCTGGAAAGAAATCGTGGACTTTCCTTCTGCTGCACTGAAGCTGGTCAGAGCGATGGCCTGAATATCTGTTCCGCAGAACAAAACATTGGTTCTTAAGCTCTTCATGGCTTCCGCAGCACGAAATTCTTTTGTAACAAACCGTTTAACTGAAATGCTTTCCATCCTGCGCTCCCCTTACTTCTTTTCCCAAATTCCGATATGCGCGAATTTCCCTTTCGGTGCAGGCTTATCCTGACCGGAAGAAAGCTCCGTCGAGATAGGAATGACACCCAAAGTACCCAAGCCCAGATGCCGCTGCACATCCTCTTCTGTATGGATGGCATCATCAGAAACAAAGATCACCGTCAGGATACCTACCACCGCTGCCACACCAAGCACCATGACGATCAAGGTATTCTTGATCAGGCTTGGACCGGAGGGCTTGCTGGGCGTTTCTGCTGTATAGACCAGATTGACCGCGTCCACCTCCATGATCTCTTTGATCTGCTTAGAGGCGACCTCCCGGACACTGTTAGCAATATCCGCCGCCCGCTGGGGGTCTGTGTCGGTGACGCTGATCTGCAGGATACGGGTTTCTTCCGGCGCAGTCACCTGGATCATTTCAGACAGTTCTTTGGTGTTCAGATCCAGGTCCAGCTTGGAAATAACTTCCTTTGTGACATTCCGGCCTGTAATCAGCACAGTGTAGTCGCTGATCATATAGTTCGCGATCTGATAGTCAGAAGTCACAACTTTGTCTTCATTTTGTCTGTTCAGCACATAAATACGGGTAGATGCTGTATACTCAGGGGCTATAAAGATCGCCGTACCCAAAAGACCTATCACCGCAAAAACTGCGGCTACTATGCCAATGAGCACTACTTTCTTTTTCAGATAAAGTAGTAGCCCCAACAAATCCAATCCTTGTTCTTCGTTGTGATTTTCCATAATGTACTCCTTAACCATCTTGATTGCTGATATTTCCACATTGTCCTGACACGGACATGCTCCAAAGGCGTTCTAAGCTTCCAGAATTACCTTGTCATCAATAACCGCCCGGGCATTTTCATAAAACAGCTGCGCGCCATATTCCCCACCGTATTTCTTTTGGATCACATGGAAACAATCCCGCAGCAGCGGCGGGCGATTCTGGGCATCATGGGCATCGCTGGCGATAAAGTGGACCTTCCGCTCCTTCAAAAGCTTATGGCACAACCGTTTCACTTGCAGCCCGTGCTTTCCCATAATACTGCCTGCGTTCAACTGGATCAGCGCTCCTTGAGAAAGCACTTCATCCACCAAATCGCTTCCGTCATGAAAGGCACTATACCGCTCCACATGGGCGATAATGGGGGTAAAGCCATAGCGGCTCGTTTCCAAAACACCTGTCTCGATCTGGGAGCGAGGTGTTCCCGGACCGAACTCCAGCAAGCAGTAACGCGAACCGTTGATAGAAAGCACATCCTTCTGGGACAGAAGGGCGGGCGTTGCCTGTTCGTAGTACGCTTCGCTTCCCAAAAACAGTTCCATTTGCGGCAGCTCCTGCCGCACCATTTGGGAAAAAACCGAAAACACTTCCCGAAGCCACGCCGGAGAATTCTTTTTATATTCTCCGCGAAAGTGGGGTGTTGCGATCAGTGCTCTGGTTCCGTTTTCGAATGCCATGCGTACCAGTTTGAGTGCCTCGCCCATGCTTTTCGCCCCATCATCCACTTCCGGCAAAATGTGCGTATGCATGTCTATAAAACCATTCATAGGATCGATCCTCTTACGCAGTACTGCGAAATACGCCCCTGTCAATGCACATCCGGTCATATGAGCTGTGCCGTACATCGCAACGCATTAGCTTATGGGCATACTTGCACTTATATACCTAATAACTATAGCACACAAGAGGCTCGAAATCAACACTATTAGGGAATTTTGTGTAATATGGGGCAAAAACAGCCTAAGATTTGGCTTCTTTTTCTGCGTATCCTTCGTCTGCACTTTGGAGACAGGCTCATTCCTTCGTTAATCGGGCGAAATGCCTGCTCCACAGGAAAATTTTATCAAAAGAAAAGCCGCCGCAAGAAAACCTTGCGGCGGCAAATTTACGAATATTTTATACCTTCTGGGGTCGAATCGTCCCGTTCTCCACATGGAGCATCCAGTCGCAAAGTGCCAATGCGGCGGGGCGGTGGGTGACCGCAATGCAGGTCCTGCCTGGCAGCGCCTTCAGCCGGCGCAAGACCTTCTCCTCGGTCTCGGAATCCAAAGCGGAGGTGCACTCATCCAACAGCAGCACCGGCGCGCCGCCCAGAACCGCTCTGGCGATGGCCAGACGCTGCGCCTGTCCCTCTGAAAGGCCTGCGCCGCTTTCGCCCAGAACTGTATCCAGACCTTGCGGCAGACTGGACAGAAATTCATCCATGGCGCTGACATACACCGCCTCCCGGATAGCAGCTTCCCCCGCCTGGGGGTTGCCAATGATCAAATTATCCCGGACAGTGCCGCTCAAAAGCAGATTTCCCTGAGGCACATAGGCAAACAACCGCCGGGTGCTGCGATCCAGCACCATTCGCTCGTCTCCACAGCGCAGATACAGCGCGCCTTCTTGTGGCCGGAAAATGCCCAGCAGCAGCTTCAGCAGGGTGCTTTTTCCGATGCCGGAGGAGCCGGTGATCACAGCAAACGCGCCCTTCGGCAGGGAAAATTCCGCGTTTTGAAGAACCGGGTCCCGGTCATAGGCAAAGCGCAGCGCTTGCGCGCAAATGCTGTCCATATTTTCATACATTTCTTCCGGTGACTGCATAGCGGGAACCGGCTCGCCCTCGATCTTCTCCAGTTCCATCAGCCGCTCTGCAGAGGCGATCATGGTCACATACTGGGGCATCACGCCGGATAGGTTTACAAAGGGTGCCTGCAGCTGACTGACCAGCTGGGTCACAGCCGTCAGAGAGCCGAAGGACATCTGCCCCATAAGCAACTGATAGGCGCACCATGCCAGCGCCATGAATCCTGCACCATAGGACAGGATACTGATGCCGGTATTGGTCAGCAGCGACACATTTTTCCGCTTGCGCTGCAGCTCATACCGCTGGGCTAACAGGCCGTCAGACCGGCGCTCCATCTCATCAGATACATCCATCGCCTGGACCATCAGCAGCTTTTCCATGGTCTCCTGCAGAAAGCCGGAGACCTTGCCGTCATGCTCGCTGACCAGCTTATTGAGCTTTTTCAGCCGGCGGCGCATCATGGCGGTGGCGCTGACCACCAGCAGTCCCAGCACCACGATCAGCAGGGTAAACCGGGCGTCCATCACACCCAAAACCACCACCGCGGCGATCAGCTTGGTGATCATAGAGGCGGCATTGGGCAGGATCGACAGCACGCCGCTGTTGACCTTTGCCACATCGCTATTGAGCCGGTTGAGCAGCTCCGCGCTGTGATAAGCGGACACCGCAGCGTAGTCTCCATGTAAAAGACCATGGAGCAACCGCTGCTTCCAGTCCCGTTCCAAGTCCGCAGACAGCCGATCCCGCAGGTGACGGGAAAGGGTCAGACACAGCAAAATCCCGGTAATGATCCCCACCTGGATCAGGCAGGCATGCCAAAACTTGTCCGGATCTCCTGCCGTGGCGCTGTCGATCACGCCCCGGGTGCCCAGGGCAAAGAACACAGACAGCAGTGCCTGCCCCGCCTGGGCGAAGGTAAGCAGCGCGATGGCCGGGATACGCCGGCGAATCTGGCGGAATATCCAAATTAGAGGTGATTGTTTCATTTCAGTCTCCTGCGCAGCCAGTGATATACCCGGCGCATAAATTTCCGTACAGGAAACAGGGCGCACCACACACGGCTATACAGCCGGTAGCAAAATGCGTCTGCTTCGATCCGCTTCTCACCCCGACGAAAGGCGCTGACAACGCCGATCATCTGGTCATGGGTAACGGTCTCATAAGTGTAGGTGTTATCCCCAAGGCAGCGGTAGTCCTTCTCCCGGACTGCCACCACCCGGTGCATCACGACCTTGCCGCTGGGGTACTGATAAACCGGCAGGTCGTATTTTTTCAGTCTTTCCGGCAGGGGCGACAGTTCCACCGAATCTTTTCCCTGGCGCAGCATCGGCAGCATGCTGATCCCCCGAAACGGCAGATAACGAATTTTCTTCCCCTCGGCGAGCTGGTCTCGCACCAGCGCCATCAGCTCATCGCCCTGGATCAGAAGCTCAGCAGAAGAATCCATTGTCTCTCAGCTTTCCAACGAACCGGGCGACACTGCCCTTAGCCGTTTCCTCGTCAACATCATATTCTTCCAGCAGCGCTGCCACCAGGGATGCCTCGTCCGTCTCGGACTGCAGCCGCTCCCACAGGAATTTGCCTGTTTCATTCAGGGTGATCATGGTATTTAAGTCCAACTCTTTGCCGGTGGACAGCACAACTGTCTGTCCTGCCACATCCCGCAGGAAAAATCCGTCTTTCAGTTTCATACTTCCCTCTCCTTTTCGCTCCATTGTGACATCGCTTCATAGGCAACCGCGGCTGCCTCCGGCTCCATATTGCAGTGCAGCCGATAAAATTCCACATTTTTCGCCAGTCGGTCCACCAGCTCCAAATATTTCAGTGTTTTTGTTGCATCTTGGGGGCGGTTGCTTTGCTGCAGCAGCATTTTCACCGTCTCCTTTGCCGGAACACTCTGGATCCGGTTCTCTTCGCCCCGCTCCAGAATGCAGATGGCCTTCAGCGGAACCCGGATATTGGTGCCCAGATTGTGCTTTCCGTTCCACGGTGAGCCGTACGCCCAGACACCGCTATCGGTAATCTGCAAAAACGGCTTGTCATCATTGACCATCACAGCCCGCTGCCCGAACAGCTGGCGCCACAGGCGGGTATGGGTGGATTTTCCTGTGCCGCTTTTGGCGGTAAACAGATAGCCCACGCCATCTACTGCGATGACACTGCCGTGAAACAGCAGCGTGTCAAAGTCAAAGAGATATTCCGCAATTTTCCGCTGCAGGGCGATCGTTTCTAGATAGGTATCCGAATAGGTTCGGGGCGGAAGTCCCTCCACCTGATCTTCCCGTATGCTTTTCTCCCGCTCGAAGTCCAGATCCGTAGGAATGATGGTGATCGTCCGCTCCGGCTTTGCCTCGGTCAAATAGTTGCGGCAATAATCCCGGGTGCTGGGGAACATAGCCTGCACACCAAACACCCTATTTGCAATTATAATCGAAAATTCTGTCATAGCAATACCAAATTCCAATATTGTCGTTACAAAGGCTGTCTCGTTCCCTCATCTTTGTCCGGTACGGATTCCTGAGTTAGCCTATATATCAGCTTCTCTATTTGCAATTATAATCGAAAATTCTGGCATAGCAATACCAAAATTACATGTTTTGTGATATAGGTTGCTCTTCGCCCGCATCTTCATCCGGAATATAATCATCCGGCACAGATTCCTGGGGCTGTGTAGGCTGCTCTGTGGGTTGGGTCGTTTCCGGTTGGGTGGGCGTAGTCCCGACGGTAGGTTGGGTTTCTTCCGGCTCTGTCGGTGTCGGCGCGACGGTAGGCGAGGTCGTTTCCGGTTGTGTCGGCATCATTGTGGGCCGGGTTCCCTCTGGCTGGGTCGGTACGACGGTCGGTCTGGTTTCTTCCGGTTGGGTCGGTGTAATAGTCGGCTGTGTCGCTTCAGACTGTGTAGGCACTGTGGTTTCCACAGTGCCGGTGGTGCCACTAAGGGTTGTTTCCGTAGGTATGCCCTCTTCGCCGCCGTGACACCCGGCGTACCAAAGCATTGCAGAGATCACAAGGATCAGCCCGATCAAGGCTTTATATTTCCGTTCCATCCTGTATCTTCCTTTCTTGTTTTCCCTTTTGGAGAAGAATTTTATCAAAATCCCTTTCCAAAAGAGAAACACTTCCTTACATAGAAATATGCCCCGGCGGCGTATGCCGCCGGGGCAACTTAGGAAATCTTCAGCTATTACAGGGGCTGCTCTTCGCCTGCATCCGGATCAATGATCTCACCCGGCACAGTTGTCGGATGTGTGCTTGTGCAGATCACATCTTCCAGATCCAGCTTAGAAAGTTCCAGCTTGGGCTCGTTAAAGCTCTTCATTCAGATTTACCTCCTTACCCTTAGACATTATATTTTGGCAAGTAATACTTGGCAAAATTACTGTAAATTAGCAGTGCTTTAGACAGATTGGCCATTTCAGAACCACCACTGATAGAAACCTCGCAGTATCTATGGATACTATAAGCAACAACCTTAGTGTAATGGGTCACTCCGTCCACCTCAACAGCAGCACACATGTAGATGGTATCGCCGGAGTTCTTGGCCGCAACGCCAGGAATACGACCTTCGTATCTTGTGCCATTCAGCACAACACCAGTCATTTCTTGTGCATTGCTGATCAGCAACTCGTCACCGGCAGTTGCCTCAGTCCAGTAGTACATCTTTACTGTACCGTTACCACTAACAGAAGCCTTCAGGATCATCTCCAGAGCGCCCTTAAAGGAACTGGAAATGGTGCTCAGCTTGATAATGCTTTCATCCGCAATCGTCCAGCCAATAGTCGGAATATCCTTAAGAGGAATGACATCTGCTGTAGTTGTCAGCCATGCCTGCTGCTCTGCGGTAATGAATTCATTCATCAGAGTGGTGTAAGTATAGGTACCCTTGCCTGCAAGATACTTCTGAGCTTCTGCACCGTAGTTCATCAGAGCGATGGCAAGTCGGGCATTGTCCATCTTCTTCTCATCGTTGAGATCTGCGCGGCCGATATGGTACTCACAATAGGTACGGGGGCTGTAGGAAATAACCCGAGGAGAGTATACCTTCACGCCGTCAACCTCAACAAAGGCTCTGTAATAGTACAGATCACCCATGTTCTTGGCAGGAATGCCAGGAGTATTGAGTTCATAACGGGTTCCGTTCTTTGTCAATCCAGTATAGATTGTTGTGGGATTGGTCAGGTTGTCGGGGTCGTATTCCTCAGCAGACCAAACCTCAATGCCTGCGTTGGACAGGTAGTCACCGGAAACGCCGCTAACATTGAACTTGAACTGGATCTTAATCTCGTCCTTGAACAGCAAGTTTGCACTAGAGAAGTCAATAGAAGCACTGATCTCAATGACGGGGATGGGCTCGGTCTTCTTCTCGCCACAGGTACCACAGGTGTAGGTCTTAACGCCCTCGGTGGTAGTGGTGGGCTCCAGAGTCACAACGCCTTCGCCGTAGCTATGGTCGATCATGTCGGTGTAGGTATCCTCATAGCTGTGACCACAGTTGCCACAAGTATGCGTGGTGAAGCCCTGAGCGGTGCAGGTGGGAGCAGTTACAACAGAGCTGTAGTTGTGGCCGATAGCAGGGATAACTGTCTCGATCACATCGCCACAGTTGCCACAGGTCTTAGTCTCCAGACCGTCATTCTCGCAGTCAGCGGGAGTAGTGACGGTGGTGTAGGAGTGACCCAGAGCGGGAACGATAGCGTCGGTGTAGCTGTCGCCACAGTTGCCACAGGTATGGGTGGTGTAGCCCTGAGCGGTACAGGTGGGAGCAGTTACAGCGGAGCTGTAGTTGTGGCCGATAGCAGGGATAACTGTCTCGATCACATCGCCACAGTTGCCACAGGTCTTAGTCTCCAGACCGTCGTTCTCGCAGTCAGCGGGAGTAGTAACAGTGGTGTAGGAGTGACCCAGAGCGGGAACGATAGCGTCGGTG
>JAZNLP010000001.1:0-13993 GCA_045579165.1 Faecousia sp. | reverse complement strand
CGCAGAGAACAGGAAGTTGCCTTTGTTGTCATACACTTGAATGTGACCGTGAATATACCGCATAGAATACATAGCCGTCATCCTTTCGTTGGTTTCTGGCTATATATTAGCGGTATTACTGTCCAATAACGCGGACTTTATCCGATCACTTCGTACCCTGCGTCCACGATCGCCTTTTTAAGCTGATCCAAAGCTGCGTCACCGGTAACGGTAACGGTCTTTGCCTGCAGATCCACCAGGGCATCCTGCGTTCCGGGTACTGCCTTGCAGACCTTTTCCACCATCGCCTTACAATGGGGGCACATCATACCTTCCACTTTGATAACCGTTGTCATTTTCGCTTCCTCCTTAGGCTGTACTGTATGCTCCACGGTTTCCGGCCTAAACCGCCGCAGCCGCAGAGCGTTGCTTACCACAAATACCGAGCTCATGCTCATAGCCGCCGCGCCGATCATGGGACTGAGCATTCCCAGCGCCGCCAGCGGGATTCCCAAACAGTTGTAGAAAAACGCCCAGAACAGGTTTTGCCGAATATTTCGGATAGTCGCCTTGCTTAGGCGCACCGCATTCCCAACACCGGTCAGTGAACCGGACATCAGCACCACATCCGCCGATTCCATGGCAATATCCGTACCCGCGCCGATGGCCATGCCCACATCCGCCGTTACCAGCGCAGGGGCATCGTTAATGCCGTCGCCTACCATCAGCACACGGCAACCTTCTGCCTGCAGCTGCTTGATGGCGCTTGCCTTATCCGCCGGCAGCACATCCGCCACCACTCTGTCGATCCCCGCCTTTTGGGCGATGGTTTTTGCGGTTTGGGCGTTGTCGCCTGTGAGCATCACTACCTGCAATCCCAGCCGTTTCATACCGGCGACCGCCTGGCAGGAATCCTCTTTCAGCACATCCGCCGCGGCAATCGCACCCAGATAAGCGCCATCCTCTGCTGCAAAATACAGCGGTGTCTTTCCCTGGGCAGAAAGCTGGGCATACTCCGGAACATCCACCCCCAGCTCCTGCATCAGACGGCGGTTTCCGCCCAGATACCGCACGCCGCCGATCCTACCGGCAACGCCGCGACCCGGCAAGGTCTCAAAATCCTCCACAGCAGGCACAGTCAGATCATCCGCTTTTTTCAGAATCGCCTTGGCAAAAGGATGCTCCGATTTCTGCTCCAGTGCAGCGGCGATGCCCAAAAGCTCCCGCTCTGATACCTGCCCGGGCAGAATATCCGTTACCGCGGGTACACCGGTGGTCAGCGTTCCGGTCTTATCCAGAACCACCGTATCTACCTTGTGCAAATGCTCCAAGGCTGCGCCGTTTTTGAACAGCACGCCCATAGATGCGCCTTTGCCCGCGCCCACCATGATCGCCACCGGCGTAGCAAGACCCAGCGCGCAGGGACAGGAGATCACCAGCACCGAGACCGCCGCCGTCAGAGAAAACTCCAGCGTCCGGTCAAACAGCATCCACAGGACGAAAGTCACAGCGGCGATACCCATGACCACCGGCACAAAGATCCCGGCGATCTTATCCGCTAACCTGGCGATGGGGGCTTTGGAGCCGCCGGCCTCCTCCACCATGCGAATGACCTGCTGCAGGGTGGTATCCTCCCCCACCTTGTCTGCCCGGAGCTTCAGATACCCCTCAGCATTGATCGCCCCCGCAGCAACGGTGCTGCCCGGCTCTGCATCTACAGGAACACTTTCCCCGGTAAGGGCGCTCTGATTGACAGAGGCTCTGCCCTCTACTACCGTGCCGTCCACCGGAATCTTCCCGCCGGAACGGACGATCACCAGATCACCTACCCGTATCTGCTCCACAGGTGCGGTCACCTCTTGGCCGTCCCGGAATACCACCACGGTGTCCGGCCGCAGTTCCATCAGCGCCCGAACAGCATCATTGGTCTTGCCCTTGGCTCTGGCCTCCAGAAATTTACCCAAGGTGATCAGAGTCAAAATCATGGCCGCGGATTCAAAATACAGATTCTGGCTGTAAAAAGCCACGATTTCCATGTCCCCATGGCCCATGGCGTAAGCCATGCGAAACAAAGCCGCAACGCCATAGATCAGCGACGCGCCGGAGCCTACCGCGATCAGAGAATCCATATTGGGACTGCGGTGCCAAAGCGCCTTCAGTCCCCGGCTGTAATACACCCGGTTCAGGTATGCCGCCGGCAATGTCAGGAAAAACTGTAGCAGCGCTGCCACCAGGGCATTTTCCTGCCCGTGATACCAATGGGGAAGCGGCAACCCAATCATGTGGCCCATGGTAAAATACATGAGGATCGTGAGAAAAACTGCCGAACCGATGATCCGTTTTTTCATTTCCTGCATGCTGTTATCCGCAAGCGCCTGCTGTGGCTGCTTCTCCCCCCTCAGAGACGCGCCGTAGCCGGCATCCGCCACCGCCTTGGATATGGCAGAGGCCACCTGCTCATTTTCAGCTTCCACCGTCATAGTTCCTGCCAGCAGGTTCACTTCTACAGACTCTACGCCTTTTACCGCCCCTGCCACTTTTTCCACCCGGGCAGAGCAAGCCGCGCAGGTCATGCCGGTAACCTGGAATTTCAGTTTCACATCCATCACTCCTTGCCAATGCTGTCTGATATGACAGATATTGACATTACAGTATCTTTATGATACCATTCTACCATGCGATTTGAAAATTGCAAGTATGCACATTTTTGTGCGTTACTATCCATTAGGATACCATGGAGGTGCCTATGCAACAAACCGACCGTTGCCCGGTAGAAGCTACCATCGAGCTTATCGGCGGCAAATACAAGGCGCTGATCCTGTGGCGCCTGTCTGAGGGCAAGCTGCGTTTTAACGAGCTGCACAAGCTGGTCAGCGGCGCTACTGCCAAGACCCTGACCCAGCAGCTGCGGGAGCTGGAAGCCCAAAAGCTGATCCACCGGGAGGTGTTTCCCATCATCCCCCCAAGGGTGGAGTATTCCCTGACGGAACTGGGCCAAAGCCTGATGCCAATCTTAACTGCCATGCGTGACTGGGGCGCAGACTATTTGAAAAGTAAGAACCTGGAAACACGCTGCTTTATGATGAACCGCAACCCGCTTCCCCACACCAATTGAGATAAGGAGAACCTATATGAATATCAAAATTCTTTCCGACAGCACCTGCGACCTGTCTGCCCAGCAGCTGGCTGAGCACCAAATCGATCTTGCCCGGCTTAGTGTCATTAAAGACGGTGAGGCTTTCATTGACGACGAGACCATCCAGCCCGCGGACATTTTTGCCCATGTGGCTGCCGGCGGCGACCTGTGCTCCACCAACGCTTATAATATCGACGGCTATGAGCAGCTGTTTGCCAAATATGCCAGCGAGTATGATGGCGTTATCCACATCAGCCTGGGCTCCGGTTTTTCCTGCTCTTATCAGAATGCTATGATCGCCGCTGCGGATTTTCCCAATGTCCGGGTGATCGATTCCATGAACCTTTCCACCGGTCAGGGTCATGTGGTACTGGAAGCCTGCCGTCTGGCAAAGGAATGCGACGATCTGGATGAGATCGCCCGCAAGCTCAACGAATTTGCTTCCCGGGTGGAAGCCAGCTTCCTGCTGGATCAGCTGAAATATATGGCCAAGGGCGGCCGCTGCTCTGCTGTGGTGGCATTGGGCGCAAATCTCTTAAATCTGAAGCCCTGTATCGAGGTCAAGGATGGCAAGATGAGCGTGGTCAAAAAGTACCGCGGCAGCTATGCCAAGTGCCTGCAGAGCTATGTAAAGGACCGTCTTGCCGACCGGGAGGATATTATCCGGAACGAACTGTTTTTGACCTATACCCCGGTTTCCGACGAATGTCTGGACGCAGTCAAGTCTGCCATCGGCCAGTATGGCAACTTCAAAACTGTTTATGAAACCACCGCCGGCTGCACCGTCTCCTGCCATTGCGGTCCCGGCACTCTTGGCGTTCTGTTTGTCCGCAAATAATCAGATCCCCGGTTCCTCTTTCCTGGAATCGGGGAACTTTTTCTTGTAATTTATTCCCCATGTGCTATACTGTTGATTGAACATATTTTAGAGTGAGGATATTCCATGGATTATTACGCGCTTTTGGATCTGGCTACCGATGTGGGCTACTCCCTTGCCATCAACGGTGCGGAAACCTTTCGAATTGAAGAAAGCGTCATTCGCATCCTGCGAACCTACGGCATTGAACCAGAAGTGTTCGCCATTCCCAACTGCCTTCATGTTTGCATTGAGCCTACGCCCGGCCACCCCATCACCCGGATGCGGCGGATCGGCGACCATGGCAACGATCTGGACGCTGTGGAACGTTTCAGCAATTTGAGCCGGCGGATCTGCGCCCAAAAGCCCGAGCCGGAAGTGGCACAGCAGTGGCTTGCAGAAACTTCTTCCCAGTTACGCAGATTTCTCTTGCCTGTTTTCATGGTCTTTAGCTTTGTAGCAGCCTTTGGCTTCAGCTTTTTGTTCGGCGGAACGCTGTCTGACGGCATTTGCTCCGGCATCTGCGGTCTGGCAGTTTACCTTGTGAACAAGCTGCTGGAGGAGCTGAAAGCAAATCTGTTCTTCCGCACCATTGCCGCGTCTTTTATTTTGGCAATGGTGGCATACGGACTGCGGATGCTCGGTTTTGCAAACAACCCCGACGCGGTGACCATTGGCGCGCTGATGCTTCTGGTGCCGGGTCTGCTCATCACCAACGCTATGCGGGATATCATTTACGGTGATACCAATTCCGGCATCAATCGGTTGGTACAGGTGCTTCTGATCTCCGCCGCCATCGTTCTGGGCGCTGCCGCTGCATGGAACCTGGCAACGGTGCTGTGGGGCGCGCCGACACAGGACGGACTCATCACCTATTCTCTGCCTGCCCTGTGGATTCCCTGCGCCCTGGGCTGCATTGGTTTTTCCGTTCTGTTTAACATCCACGGCCCGGGTATCCTTCTGTGTGCATTGGGCGGCGTGCTTTCCTACAGCGTATATATTCTGACCCTGGAAGCCACCGGCAGCGATATCTACGGCTATCTGTTCAGCACCCTTGTTGCCGCCGCTTATTCAGAGGTCATGGCACGGATCCGCAAATATCCCGCCATCTCCTACCTGGTGGTTTCCATATTCCCCATGATCCCCGGTGCCGGTGTTTACTACACCATGCGCTACGCGGTTGCAGGTGACATGACCAATTTTTCCAATACCGGTATGCATACCGCCGCCATTGCCGGCATTATCGCCGTGGGCATTCTGCTGGTTTCCACCACTGTAAGACTTCTTACCGTTTGGCGCACAAAGCGCGGTTTTGCCCGAAAAAAGTCTTAACTACCGGCGCAAAATCTGTGTTTTTATGGAAAAATCCCTTGCATTATTCCACCGTCCGTGGTATAATGTCCGCAATTACCGGATACGGAGGCAATTATGACCACATTTGGTGCTGCACAGTTTTTTTATAGCTACTATTACTTTTTTATGGAGAAAAGGTAATAGCGATTTGTGCTGCACGGTTTTTTGACCGATTTGTATACGCCCGCCGCACAGAAATCGCATCTGTGCGGCGTTTTTTTGTTAGGAGATGTTTTTCATGATCGCAATTCTTAAAAGCGGAACTACCCCGGCCCAGACCCAGCATCTGATCGACTGGCTGCGGCACATGAATCTGGAGGTCCATGTTTCTCAGGGTGAAGAAGTCACCATTTTGGGCCTCGTGGGCGATACCAGCCGCGTGGATATTGAGCTACTGAACAGTCTGGAGATCGTGGAGACTGTCAAGCGGGTCTCTGAGCCTTTTAAGCAGGCAAACCGGAAATTCCACCCCGAGGATACCATTATCGATGTTGCCGGTGTCAAGATCGGCGGCGGACATTTTGCTGTGATCGCCGGTCCTTGCTCCATTGAGACAGAGCAGCAGATCACAGAAGTTGCTCTGGCAGTGAAAGCTTCCGGTGCTAACATTCTCCGGGGCGGCGCTTTTAAGCCCCGTACCTCACCTTATGCCTTCCAGGGTCTGAAGGACGCCGGTATCCAGCTGCTTTTAAAGGCAAAAGAAGCTTCCGGTCTTCCCATCATCACGGAGATCATGAACATCCGTGCTTTGGATCTGTTTGAAAATGTGGATATCATCCAGGTTGGCGCCCGGAATATGCAAAACTACGACCTGCTCCAGGAACTGGGCAAGACCAACAAACCCATTTTGCTCAAGCGGGGTCTTGCCAACACACTCCAGGAGCTGCTGATGAGTGCGGAATACATTATGAGCGAGGGCAACGATCGGGTGATCCTCTGCGAGCGGGGTATCCGTTCCTTTGAGACATATACCCGCAACACCCTGGATCTCAGCGCCGTGCCGGTGCTGCACGAACTGAGCCATCTGCCGGTGATCGTGGATCCCAGCCACGCCACCGGAAGAGCCAAGCTGGTGCCTACCATGGCAGCTGCGGCTGTTGCCGCCGGCGCGGACGGTATTATGGTGGAAGTCCACAACAATCCTGCCTGCGCCCTGTGCGACGGCGCCCAATCCTTGACCCCTGCTCAGTTTGATACCCTGAACCGGCAGGTTCAGAAGGTTCGGGAGGCACTTTTATGAAGGTAGGCATTTTAGGTCTGGGACTGATCGGCGGTTCTTTGGCCAGAGCCTATGCCATCGCCGGCCACACGGTTTACGCCAGCGTCCGCAATAAGTCCATGCTGGCATTTGCCCAGCTGTCCGGCGCGGTACACGAAGCGCTAACTGCGGATAATATCGGTCAGTGTGATCTGATCCTGCTGGCTATCTACCCCGACGGCTCTGCTTCCTGGCTGGAAGAGAATGCCCATCTGATCTGCAAAGACGCCTTAGTCATGGACTGCTGCGGCATCAAGCGGCAGATCTGTAAACGGTGCTTCCCTCTGGCAGAGCGCTACGGCTTCACCTTTGTAGGCGGGCATCCTATGGCAGGCTCTCAGTTTTCCGGCTTTAAGTTCAGCCGGGCAGATCTGTTCCGGGGCGCGCCGATGGTGCTTGTTCCCAACCGTTTTGACGATATGGCGCTGCTGGAGCGGTGCAAAACCGCTCTTGCCCCCTGCGAATTTGGTTCTTTTTCCGTGACCACCGCCCAAAAACACGACGAAATGATCGCGTTCACCTCTCAAATGCCCCATATCTTAAGCAACGCCTTTATCAAATCCCCCACCGCCCTGCAGCATAAGGGCTTTTCTGCCGGCAGCTACCGGGATTTGACCCGGGTCGCCTGGCTCAACGCCCAAATGTGGGGTGAGCTGTTTATGGAAAATAAGGACTGTGTTTTGACAGAGCTGGATATCTATCTTGCCAATCTGCAAGCCTACCGGGATGCCATCGCAACGGATGATCTGCCCCGGCTGACGCAGCTTCTGGAGGATGGCAAGCAGCGCAAGGAGGAAGTGGACGGATGAAAACCATCACAGTCAGCGCCTCAAAAACATACGAGGTTAAGATCGGTGACCGTATGCTGTGCAGCTTAGGCGCGGAAACCGCCGCTGTCTGCAAGCCGGGTAAGGCTGCCATCATCAGCGACAGTAACGTGTGGCCGCTTTACGGCGATATTGCGGAAAAGAGCCTGCAAAGCGCCGGTTTTCAAACGGTTTCCTATGTCTTTCCGGCAGGGGAAGCCAGCAAAAACGGCAGTACCTATCTTTCTATCTTGAATTTCCTGGCAGAAAGCCAGATCACCCGCAGCGACTGCGTTGTCGCCCTGGGCGGCGGTGTTGTGGGTGACATGGCAGGCTTTGTCGCCGCCACATTCCTGCGGGGCATTGCCTATATTCAAGTTCCCACCACCCTGCTGGCGGCTGTGGACTCTTCCGTAGGCGGCAAAACAGCCATTGACCTGCCCGCAGGCAAAAACTTAGCCGGCGCATTCTATCAGCCCCGGCTGGTGCTGTGTGACACCGACACCCTGCGCTCCCTTCCGGAGGATATTTTCCGGGACGGCTGCGCGGAGATCATAAAATACGCCATCCTGTACGATCCGGAGCTGTTTGCCCATTTGCAGACGCACCTCATAAGCTTTGACCGGGAATATGTGATCGCCCGGTGCGTGGAGCTGAAGCGGGATGTGGTCATAGAGGACGAATTTGACACCGGCGCCAGAATGCGGCTGAATCTGGGGCACACCATCGGACATGGGATAGAAGCCCAGAGTGATTTCCGTCTTTCCCACGGAAAGGCGGTTGCCATCGGCACTGCCATTGTGACCCGCAGTGCTGAAAAAAGCGGCATTTGCCAGGCGCAGACCTGTGACCAGATCCTTGCTGTTCTGACCCGGTTTGGCCTGCCCATCCATACAGACTGTACCGCCGATGAGATCTACCGCTGCGCCCTGTCTGATAAAAAGCGCGCCGGCGGCACTGTCCGGCTGATCGTTCCGGAGCGGATCGGCTACTGCCGGATCCAACCCACCCCTATAGAGAACCTAAAATCCTTTATTGAAGCAGGTCTTTGATATGGACATCACCATCAATCCGGGAAAGCTGCATGGCTTAGTGGCTGCCATCCCCTCCAAATCCCAGGCGCACCGGCTGCTGATCTGCGCTGCCTTTGCCGACAGACAAACCACCCTCCTCTGCCCCGAAACCAACCGGGACATTGAAGCGACGGCGGACTGTCTGCGATCTTTGGGCGCAGATATTGAGCGCAGCGACACCGGCTACACCGTTACCCCTATCAAAAGCATACCGAAAACCGCTGTGTTAAACTGCTGCGAAAGCGGCTCGACTTTGCGCTTTATGCTGCCCATCGTAGGCGCTTTGGGCGTGGATGCCACCATCTGTATGGAAGGCAGGCTGCCCCAGCGCCCCCTTTCCCCCCTCTGGGAGGAAATGCTGCGGATGGGCTGCTGCTTAAGCCGCCCCACGACGGACACAATTCACTGCACCGGAAAGCTCCGTGCCGGCTCTTACAGCATCGATGGCAGCGTTTCCAGTCAGTTTATTACAGGCCTTCTGTTTGCCCTGTCCCTGATGGACGGAGAAACCGATCTGCAGATTACCGGCAGGATCGAATCCCAGCCCTACATCGCCATGACCAAGCAAGCTATGGCGCTGTTTAATGCCCCCGCCTACCGCTCTCCCGGTAAAGTAGCTGTAGAGGGCGACTGGAGTAACGGCGCTTTCTGGCTGGCAGCCAAGGCTTTGGGAAATAGCCTTACCGTCACCGGACTGAACCCGGAATCTGCCCAGGGTGACCGGGCAGCAGCAAAGCTTTTGCCCCTGCTGGAGAGCGAAACACCTACCGTATCCGCCGCAGATATCCCGGACTTAGTGCCCATTCTGGCAGTCACCGCTGCCGCAAAGAACGGCGCGGTCTTTACGGACATCCGCCGGCTGCGGCTGAAAGAATCTGACCGGGTGGAATCAGTCATTGCTATGATTAAAAATTTGGGTGGAAACGCCCATGCATCAGAAAACGCCCTGACTGTCTGGGGCACCGGACTGACGGGCGGCACAGTAGACAGTGTAAACGATCACCGCATCGCCATGGCCGCGGCCATAGCCGCCACGGTATGCGCCGCCCCGGTAACGGTTCTGGGCGCAGAAGCGGTGAACAAATCTTATCCAGGATTTTGGGATGAATATGCCCGGTTGGGAGGTCAATATGAGCAGCACTTACGGTGAAAATTTGAAATTATCCATTTTCGGACAGTCCCACGGCCCTGCCATCGGCATGACCTTGGACGGAATCCCTGCAGGACTTCCTGTAGATACAGACAAGCTGCAGCAGTTCCTTAATCGCCGGGCGCCGGGTCAGAATGACTGGTCCACCCCCCGCAAGGAAGAGGATAAACCCGAATTTTTTGGCGGTGTTCTGGACGGCTTTACCTGCGGCGCGCCTATTGCCGCGGTGATCTACAACAAAAATACCCGCAGCGGGGATTATGCCGATCTGAAGAATTGCCCCCGTCCGGGCCACGCAGACTACACCGCCCAGGTCAAATACGGCGGCTTTCAGGACGCTGCCGGCGGCGGTCATTTTTCCGGACGGCTGACTGCGCCCTTATGTATCGCCGGCGGACTGTGCAAGCAGTGGCTGGAAGAAATGGGCATTCACATCGGCGCGCACATTTTCAGCATTGGAAACGCCGCCTTTGACTGCCGCTTTGATCCTTTGCAGCCGGAGCTTTCCCGTATCCTTCCCGATTTTCCGGTGCTGGATGATGCTGCTGCCGCAAAAATGCAGGAAGTCATCGCTCAGGTCAGAGAAAGCGGCGACAGTGTAGGTGGACAGATCGAATGTGCTGTCACCGGCCTGCCTGCCGGCATCGGTGAGCCCATGTTCGGCGGTGTGGAAAGCCGCATTGCACAAATCATCTATGGCGTTCCCGCCGTCAAGGGACTGGAATTTGGCGATGCCCAATGCCGCGGCAGTGAGAATAACGATGCATTTACCGCTCAAAACGGTACAGTTACCACGGTCACAAACCATGCCGGTGGTATTTTAGGCGGTATTACAAACGGCATGCCGGTGATCTTCCGGGTGGCGATGAAGCCGACTCCGTCTATCTCCAAGCCCCAGCAGACGGTGAATCTACAAACAAACGAAGTAACCACGATCGAAGTAAAGGGCCGCCACGACCCTTGTATCGTTCCCAGAGCCGTTCCGGTAATTGAGGCCGCCGCGGCCATCGCCATATATGACATGATTCTGGGCAACACCCAGACAAGCAGGAGGAAATAAGGATGGATCTTACGCAGCTTCGCGGTGAAATCGACCGCATTGATGACGGGCTTGTCAAGCTGTTCGCAGAGCGGATGGATGTGGCTGGACAAATCGCCCAATATAAAAAAGAGAACAACCTTCCCATCTTTGTTCCGGCACGGGAACGGGAAAAGCTGGCAGATGTGGCTAAAAAAGCAGGCCCGGAGATGGCAAACTACACCCGGGTGCTGTATTCCATGCTTTTTGAGCTGAGCCGCAGCCATCAGGGCAAGCAAAATGTCTCCCTTTCAGGGCTGTATCAGCAGATCACCCAGGCCATTGAGAACACCCCCCAGCTGTTCCCCCAGGCGCCCATGGTGGCCTGCCAGGGCGTGGAGGGCGCTTACTCCCAGATCGCCTGCGAGAAGATCTTCAAAAGCCCCTTTATCATGTACTTCAAAAACTTTGACAGCGTGTTTTCTGCCATTGAGCAGGGCTTGTGCCAGTACGGCATTCTGCCCATCGAAAACTCCACCGCAGGCTCTGTCAACAAGGTGTACGATCTGATGATCCGGCACAAATTCTCCATCGTCCGCACTTTCCGGCTGAAGGTGGATCACAATCTGCTGGCCAATCCAGGCGCGGATCTTGCAGGTATCAAAGAGATCTATTCCCATGAGCAGGCCATCAACCAGTGCGCCGGTTTCCTGAACACCCTGCCCGGGGTCAAGATCATCCCGGTGGAAAACACCGCCGTGGCAGCGGAAATGGTCGCAAAGTCCGGACGGACAGATATCGCCGCCCTTTCCAGCCGCAGCTGCGCGGAGCTTTACGGACTAAAAAACCTTGCCGCTTCCATTCAGGATCAGGGCAACAACTACACCCGGTTCATCTGCATCAGCAAGCAGCTGGAGATCTATCCCGGCTCTGACAAGACCAGCATTATGATGGTCCTTAACCACCGTCCCGGCGCGCTGTACCGGGTGCTGGCGCGGCTTTATGTGCTGGGCATCAATGTGACCAAGCTGGAATCCCGCCCCCTCCCCGACCGGGACTTTGAATTTATGTTCTACTTTGATCTGGATACTTCCATCTACTCCGAAGAGTTTGTGCAGCTGATGTGCGAGCTGGACGAGCTGTGCGAGGAGTTTAAGTATCTGGGCAGCTACAGCGAGGTCGTCTGATGAAATGCGGCTTATTGGGTGGCAAGCTGGGACACAGCTATTCGCCCCAGATCCACGGAATGCTGGCTGACTATTCCTATGAGCTGTTTGAAAAGGCCCCGGAAGAGCTGTTAGATTTCTTGAAAAACGGCGATTTTACCGGTCTGAATGTAACCGTTCCCTACAAAAAAGCGGTGATTCCCTACTTGGATGACCTGTCTGACCGGGCGCGCCGGCTGGGTGCTGTCAATACCGTCGTCCGCCGGGACGGAAAGCTCATCGGTCACAATACGGACTATTTTGGCTTTCAGTGTATGCTCCGCTCCAGCAAACTGCAGGTGCTTGGCAAAAAGGTACTGGTGCTGGGCAGCGGCGGCGCGTCCAATACAGCTGTTGCTGTACTGGAAAACTGCGGGGCTCAGGTGGTGGTCATCTCCCGTTCCGGAGAAAACCACTACGGAAATCTTCATCTGCACCAAGATGCGGCGCTGATCGTCAACACCACCCCGGTAGGTATGTATCCCTGCACAGGGGTATCCCCTATCGATCTGGCTCTGTTCCCCCAGTTGGAAGGTGTGCTGGATGCTGTCTACAATCCCGCCCGAACCCAGCTGCTGCTGGATGCAGAACGCCGGGGCTTAATTGCGGAAAACGGACTTTTGATGCTGGTTGCCCAGGCTAAGGAAGCTTCAGAGTGGTTTGCCGGGCGCAGTATTCCCGACGAAAAGATCCACAAGATCCACGCCTCTTTGCGCAGGCAAATGGAAAACATCATCTTGATCGGCATGCCCGGCAGCGGAAAGACCACTGTCGGCAAGATCCTCGCAGAAAAAACCGAAAAAGCCTTTGTTGACGCGGACGCATATCTGGTAGAAAAAGCCGGGCGCACCATCCCGGAGATCTTTGCAGCCGACGGAGAAGCGGGTTTCCGGACATTGGAATCCGAGGTTTTAGCGGAGTTGGGAAAGCAGTCCGGTCTGGTGATCGCCACCGGCGGCGGCTGCGTAACCCGGGAGGAAAACTACCCTTCCCTGCACCAGAACGGCACGATCTTCTGTCTGGAGCGGGCGCTGGATGCGCTCCCCACCGATGGCAGACCCCTTTCCCAAGCAAACAGTCTTGGGGAGATGTACCGGGTGCGAAAACCCCTGTATGGGCGGTTTTCTGACCACATTATTGACAACAACGGCAGCCCGGAGGCTGCCGCAGCGGATATTTTACAGATCTGGGAGGGTTGCTTATGAAGATCCTGGTCATTAACGGCCCCAATATCAACATGATCGGTATTCGGGAGCCGAATATTTACGGCAAGCAGACCTTTGCTGACCTGCTGGCGCTGATCGAAAAGACTGCCCGGGAGGAGGGTCTGGACATTGAACAGTTCCAGTCCAATCATGAGGGCGCTATCGTGGACAAGATCCAGGCTGCCTACGGAAAGGTCGACGGCATCGTCATCAATCCTGCCGCCTACACCCACACCAGTGTGGCGATCCTGGATGCGCTGAAAGCCGTTTCCATCCCGGCTGTGGAAGTCCACATTTCCAATGTGGATGCCCGGGAAGCCTTCCGGCAGGTTTCTTATGCCGGTATGTACTGCGAAAAAGCCATCAAAGGAAAGGGTTTGGAGGGTTATCGGGAAGCGATCCTGTACCTGAAAGACCGCTATAGCAAATAATGAAACGGGGACTGCCAGGCAGTCCCCGTTATTCTTACTTTTTGAATAAGTTTGTTTTTTGCTCCTGACCCTTCAAGAGTCTTACGATATTGCTCCGGTGCATAAAGATCGCCAACGCACCCATGACAATGCCGCAGATCATCACAACGGGTCTTTGCCAGTACAAAAAGCCAAAGCTGATACCAAATGCTGCCGCCGCCAGGATGCTCCCCAGGGATACATACCTTGTCAGCAGATACACGGCAAAAAATACTGCCAGCAGGATCAGCGCGATCCGCCAGTCCAGCACCAAGGCGATAAACAGGCCGCTTAAAATGCCCTTTCCGCCCCGGAAGCCCAGCAGCGCCGGGAAAACATGCCCCAGCATCACCGCCAGACCGCCTAACGCCGCGCCCTCCATGTAGTAACCGTAGGGTTTCAGCAGCAGTCCTACCGTCAGGCATGCCAGTACCGCCTTGCCAGCGTCAATGAGAACCACATAAACAGCACGGCCAGCGCCGTAATTGCGGATAAAATTCGTCAG